>JBFJZC010000060.1:0-11878 GCA_041622295.1 Porticoccaceae bacterium | reverse complement strand
GGCGCGAGGGCATTCGGCCAACGGCTTTATGAACATCATTCGCGGTGTGCAGGATATTATGGGCGTGTTTATATTTGGTGGTGTGTTTGAGCGTCACCCCAAACTGAAAATGGTGGTAGCAGAGGGCGACGCGGGGTGGGTTCCCCACTACATGTATCGCGCCGACCACGGCGCGGAGCGTCTGGGTACGGGGCTGGATGGCATTATATCTAAACCCCCCAGCAACTATGTTCGGGACAATATCTGGTTTACCTTTCAGGACGATGAAACGGCTTATGAGTCAAAAAAGCTGATCAACAATAACAAACTGATCTGGGCCAGTGATTACCCGCATACCGACTCCACTTATCCACGCTCCCAGAAAATACTGGCGCAGCAAATGGCACATTTGACCGAAGACCAGAAGAATGCCGTGGTGCACGACAACGTAGCATCGGCCTTTAATTTGCCAGGGGTTGGTTAAGGGATGGGGGATTAGCGCGCTGTCTCGGCGAATCCCCGGCATACCCATACAAACGAGTCACGACAAGGGTAACTACGGGCACGGCCTAAAGTGGCAATGCCCCTGGTTACCCGCTTACCGACATTCAGCAACTTACATTTGACACAGCACGCATTTGATGCGGTACAACAGCTTACATTTGACGTGGCGCGGCAGGGTTTTTCAGACCTTTCGCCAGGGTTTTTGGCATCAGGCTCTGTAATTGTTCCTGAGTCCATTGCCTGTCGCTGAAAATGCTACGCTCCTTAACGGGCAGGGATACCAGAGAGATTTCGCCGCCACCGACGATAAAATCACGGCCATTAACATGCGAGGCCGCCTCTGTGCAGAGGAATACCACTAATGGCGCCACCTGGTCAGGGCTGAATGTTTCCGAACCCTCCAGCATATCTTCAATTTCAAACATGAATTCTGGCAAGGGCAATTTACCGGCGCGCGCCATATCCAGTGCTTTTTTCATATCGACAGCGCCCGCCATACGGGTACCGGCGCGGGGGCGAATCGCATTAGTGGTGACATTGTATGGCCCGAGCTCCAGCGCGAGGGTGCGAGTGAAGCCAACAATGCCTTCTTTAGCCGCTGCATAATTAGACGCCGCATAACCGCCCAGCCCCGCTTCAGAAGCCGTATTGACAATCCGCCCACTGTTCTGTTTGGCAAAAATCTGCGCAGCTTGCCGGGTTACGCTATAAAGTGCCTTCAAATGCACCGCAATAACGCTATCCCATTCCTCTTCCGTCATTTTGACGAACAGTTGATTACGTATATTACCGGCGTTGTTAACCACAATATCGAGACGGCCAAACTCATCCATAGCCTGTTCGACCATCGCATTGCCGTCAGCGACACTCGTGACGTTGCCGTAATTGGCGACAGCCGCGCCACCGCCAGCGATGATTTCTTTGACCACATCGTCCGCTGGACTGGCATCCCCACCTTCACCAATTAGCGACCCGCCGAGATCATTCACGACGATTTTTGCACCTTCCGCCGCCAGCGCCAGGGCGTGGGCACGCCCCATGCCTCGACCCGCACCTGTAACAATTGCGACCTGTCCGTTTAATAGATTTGCCATAGTTCAGTCCTCTGTGAGTAAAGTAACGATAAATTGGTGATGAAATAGCGATGAAGGGTACTTAAGGATGATAGAAATTGAATAGCCGCATTGTAAGGCGCATTCCTTCAGGGGGACAATCTCTAACCGCGCTCTAACCAGTCTCCAAAAAAGTCCTCCATACAAACAGAGAAGCGCCGATGCGTCAGCCCGCCGTCAACTCGCAGGGCGCGTTGTCATGGCATCGGCAAGTCTCTATTATCTGCCACAGCACGGATTTATATAGTCACATAGCTATTGACGTAACGACGTCCAACGCCACATCCAGTACTAACTGGCATCCAGTTAACAACGTCACTAAACACAGCGTGGGCCACAACCATAAATACAGGACCAGACCATGACGATTCAAAAGAAACATATTCTCGACGGTATTCGGGTACTCGACTTTTCACAGCACGTTGCCGGCCCTGGCGTCACCAAAATGATGGCCGAGATGGGGGCAGAAATAATCAAGCTCGAGCTGGCACCGAGGGGCGAACAGATTCGCGCCGTCGGCTTAAAGATAAATGAACGAAGCGTCTATTTTATTCAGCAGAACCGGGGGAAAAAGAGCCTCTGTGTCGACATGAGGACAGAGGAAGGTAAACAGATCGTCTACGACCTGATAAAAAAGGTCGATATTGTGCTGGAAAATTTTGCTCCTGGCGCCATCGGTCGCCTCGGCGTCAGTTGGGAAAAAGTCCGCGAGCTCAACCCGCAGTGCATCATGTGTTCAGTTTCGACCTTCGGGCAAAAAGGTCCTCTTTCGACGCTGCCCGGCTATGATTTTATCGGTCAGGCTTACGCCGGCGTCACCAGTATGATCGGCGACATGGATAACGGGCCTTACATTCCCATAGCTGCACTGGGTGACACAATGACGGCGGCCCATGCCCTGGCAGCGATCAATGCAGCGCTTTATCACCGAGCAACTGGCGGCGAGGGGCAGTTTATAGACGTTTCTCTGGTCGACTGTTATTTTCACTGCCACGAGATGAATGTCGGCGCCATCAGTGCGAGTAAAGGCGAGTACAGCCCCTACTTACCCGGCCGCCACCACGCTGTCATCGGGCCGCTGGGCGTGTTCAAGAGCAAGGACGGTTACATTATTTTGATAGCAATACTGGGCCGCTGGAAAGATTTTGTCGACGTCATGGGCAAACCAGAGCTGTTAGATGATCCGCGTTTTAAAGACGATGCTTCCCGAGGTACGAATCGCGACGCGCTTACACCGATTATCGAAGAGTGGCTCCAGGCTCAGGAAAGCGACGCGGCAACTATCAAAAGGCTTGGTGAACGGCACATTCCAGTAGCACCCATCCTGTCTATCGAACAGGTCATGAATCACCCGCACATGCTGGAGCGTGGCACCGTGCGCACCGTCACCGACCGCGGTGCAGGTGCATTTCAGATGCCCGGCATGCCACTGCGCTTCTCTGCGTACCAGAACAATCTGCCACTCGATGCGCCATATCTTGGCGAGCATAACGAGGATGTTCTTGGTCGACTCCTTGGCATGGACGCGGCCCGCATTATCGAGCTGACCCAACAGGGCATCCTCGTTAACGAAGTCATCCCTGAGTCGGCGCAGGGCAAAAACTAAACCGAAGCTTAAGGAACAATACAATGCGTCAAGTTGCACTGGTTACCGGCGCGAGCCGTGGTATTGGTCGCGCCATTGCAATAGCACTGGCTGGCGAAGGTTTCGACGTCGCGTGCTTTGCGCGAGATCGCGAGAAGCTTGAAGACACGGTGACGCTGATCGAATCAGCTGGAGGTAAAGCCAGCATCCACCTCGGCGACGTCGGCATCGAGCAGGACATTGAAAACCTGGTCGCGGAAGTGATCCAGACGCACGGCCGTATCGATGTGCTGGTCAACAACGCCGGCATTACTGAAGGCGCACCGGCACGTAAAATCTCGCCAGCGCGGTTTCGCGAAGTCCTGGAGATCAACTTGATCGCGCCCTACGTGCTGTCTCGCCAGGTACACCCACACATGAAGGATCAGGGTGGCGGGGTAATCATTAACATCGGCTCGGTATATGGGTCGCAGGGCGTGGCTAATAACTCCCCCTACTGCACGTCCAAGGCTGGCCTGGAAGGCCTGACTCGGGCGCTGGCCAGAGAATGGGTAAAAGACCAAATCCGGGTGCTGTGTGTCGCGCCCGGCTTCGTCCGCACCGACATGGTCGGCGATGCCTTTGGCGACACCGAGGTAGAAAAACTGGTGGTATCTCGAATACCTATGAAACGCTTTGGCGAGGCCGAAGAGATCGGCCGTTTTGTGGCTTTTCTGGCCACCACCAAAGCCGGTTTTGTTACCGGTGAAACCCTGGTAATCGACGGCGGTCAGCGTTCGCTGGTGTAACCGCCAATCGGGCTAACCGCCGGTGGCGTTGTGTTTCAAATCAAAAACCTGCCAGAACATAACAGGCAAAACCAGGCTAGTTGAGTGTCACCAACAGCCTGGTAATTTCATTTCGGACATTTTCTATTGCCGCAATCAGCGCATCTGCAGATTCACGGTTTGCCGGCAATACAGTCCAGTTATCCTGCCAGACCTGACGCAGCACAGTTGCACGCCGCTGGGCTAGCGGCGACACCAGGGAACTTAGGTCGGCGATCAAACCCACTTCCACCCACCCAATACGTGGATTGCTGGCTGCCCGTTCCCTGTCATAATGAGTGGCGTAGACCAGCTGCTCCAGTTCACCGAGGATTATCAAAATCTCGAAGCTCGCCGTACGACGACTATTATTTTGTTCCAGTATTTCCAGTCGCCACACGTTATAACTGAAACCAACCAATGCAAATAAAATGCTGAATATCGCGGTAAATTGATATACCCGCATACGTTTTTCAATGGTGTTCACGTCTTCTCCCCAAGCCTGGTTTTTTGCCGCGCCATGCGTTATCGCGCAATAGCGCCTGATTTTTTTAACAACACCGTTATGCCCTCGGCCAACTTTTGATAACCCCTCTCATTGAGATGGACCGGGTCGGATTTCATCGCCGGATCCGTTTCCAGTTCGCCCAGGGTTTTATCATCCAGGGGTATTTTGAAATCCTCGGCAATGCGCGCATAAATATCCGGGGTCTTGCCCCAGATGCCGAGTTTCGGGACACCGATTAACACCACGCCGACGCCATAAGACTGCGCCTGAGTCACCATATACCGCAAATTTTTTTCTGTCTCTCCCAATGGCAGGCCACGCAGGAAGTCATTGCCACCATGGCAGAGTAACACCAGATTCGGTTTGTGCTGCTCCAACATGGTCGCCAGTCTGGCCCGGCCATCCGCACTGATCTCCCCCGGCAGACCAGCGTTTACAACACTGAGCCCGAGCTCACGCGCCAGCACCGCCGGATAGCTTTGTTCAACCCCAACGCCGACGCCTGAAGTCAGGCTGTCACCAAAGGCCAGCACGGTAGCATCAACAGGGAGAGGCTCCAGCTTAGCTGAATCGCCACAACCAGCCAGCGACAACACCAACACCAACACCAACGTGGCACTTTTTAAGGCATCACACAGCCAACGGCTCATCTGTTAACGGCAACTGAATAATACGTCAGGCAGGCCTGGCCCAGGCCTTTGTGTACCTTATCTGCGCCTGTCACTCGCTAGCGTCCGCAGCGGCTTTGATCGCGCCGAATGCCGCAAAACTACTGTTTTTATGCAGCAATTCCACCTGCACGAACCCCACCTGCCGAAGCAGATCAAGCTGATAGGTCACTGGTCTCGGCGAATCTTCTTTTTCAATGTAGCTAAAAACCTTGTTTTTATATGCTTCACCATCAAGCTGGCTCAGATAGTCACCGTAACGCTGCCACATCATGGCCTGCACGGCTGGCACCTCGTGGCTAACCAGGTCGCTAATCCAGACACTGCCGCCCGGCGCGGTGATTTGGTATATTTTTTTGAAGGCTTGCCGCCAGTCATCATCATCGCGCAAATGATGTAACACAGCCGCTGCGATGATCACATCGTAACTATCGGCAGCCAGTTCGATATCGCGAAAATCCCCCTCAAGGATTCGCACCTTGCCGGCATTGGCGGCGGCGCTGACCCGCGCGACCGCCCGCGCCAGCATGGGCGCGCTGAGGTCAAGCAGGTCGCAATCAAAGGGCCCCGCCATCTGCAATAATCGCAGGGTATTGTTACCTGCGCCGCAGCCAATATCGAGTACGCGTCGAATGTTCGGTGAGGCACTGACTGCCGCCCGTGTGATCAGCTCCATCACCAGAGGTGCGTCTACGGTAGAGGTCTGCCCTGTTTCAAGATTCGAAAAACGTTCGACATCCGCATCAAAGCGCTCTCGAATCTGCGCGACTGTAGACTTGTGTTGATAACCGTCACCCATTCATTTCCTCACTTACGCTATCAGTATCTGTTATTTGTCGTTAGACAGTTAACTGCCATTGCAGGAGCAAAATCGCTAGGATACGGTTTCCAGTTTCAGTGAGAATGCTCATCATGTCACTATCGCGCATAAACCGCTGTTTCAATCTAGAAGATTTTGCCAGGGCGGCGCAACGCAAACTCCCTGCGCCCCTGTTTCATTATATTGACGGTGGCGCCGATGACGAAATCACTCGCTATCACAACACCGATGCGTTCGACCTCTACCAGATCATGCCACGCTGCCTCGAGGACGTAACTCGTATAGATATGACGACGCAGGTGCTGGGTTGTCATATAGATATGCCAGTACTGCTGGCACCGACCGGGATGACTCGCTTCTTCCACCATGAAGGTGAGCGGGCGGTAGCACGAGCCGCAAAGCGGTTCAACACCATGTATTCGCTATCCACCCTGTCGACAACCACCATCGAAGATGTCGCTGCCTGTACCAGCGGGCCGAAAATGTTTCAGCTCTACGTGTTGCGCGATCCCGCTATCAATGAAGAGCTGATCGACCGCTGCCGTCTCGCGAAATACGATGCCCTGTGCCTCACCGTCGATACCGTGGTGCAGGGCAATCGCGAACGGGACCTGCGTACCGGCATGACCGTCCCACCGAAACCCACACTCAGCAGTCTACTGGCTTTCGCCATGCGCCCTCAATGGTGTTACCGCTATTTCACTACCTCCGCCCTCGAAATGGCCAACCTCTCGCACCGCATCGCAGAAGGCAGCTCCAGGGTTAGCTCTCTGGGGCAATATATCAACGGGCAATTTGATCGCGCCCTCAACTGGCGCGCGGCCGAACAAATTGCCCAGCGCTGGCAGGGTGCCTTTGCCATCAAGGGCATCATGTCGGCAGCAGATGCCCGACGTGCGCTGGATATCGGCGCGACTGCGGTCATCATTTCGAATCACGGCGGTCGACAACTGGACACCACCCCTGCACCGATTGAGCTGGTCGCCGATATTGCCGACGCCGTGGGCGGCAAAATGGATATCATCCTCGACGGTGGCGTACGCCGTGGCACCCACGTGCTCAAGGCCCTGGCCATGGGCGCCACCGCCTGCATGATGGGCCGCCCCTATCTCTATGGGCTGGCGGCAGGCGGACAGCCGGGGGTCGAACGCGTCCTTGAGTTGCTAAGGAATGAAATCGAAAGAGCGATGATCCTGTCAGGTCGGGCGCAACTGAACAAGCTGGATCGCGGTTTTATCCGGAACTAATGTTAGCGGGTCTGAATGCCAGCCAACACCGGGGTCGATAAGCCGCGACAGTATCGCAGCGTTAATGCTCGCCGACGCCACCGCCCTGTGACAAACCCGCCCCCCAGCCTGTCAATACCTGAACGACCGTGGTCACGCTATAGAATCCGCTAACCTGCCTGGTTGACGGCGCTTAGAACTGATAAGTAGCCGTAAAAACGGTTTCATTGCGGCGTATACCGGGTTCGCCGAGGTAATCACCAAGCCCCCAGGGACCCTGGTCACTCCCACTCTCCCGCCAGTAGAGATGCTGCTCAGCGCGGAACACCAGATTTTTTGAATACAGATATTCCATCTGGATCTTGTTATAGGCACCGGTGGAACGAGGATCATATGCAAAGACAAATTGAGGCTTCCAAAGACCAGCTCGGCCATAGCTGGTGGACGCGGAAAAAGTAATCACAAATTCATCCTGATCAATTTGATCATTGTTGTCACTTACAAAGCGATTCGGGATCACAGATCCGTTCGCGACAGCTGGCCTAACGTCGTAAAAATTACCCCTGTAATAGTTGTTGTAGTCGAGATAGCGCCGCCAGAAAAACTGCGTGGAAATGAAAAATGTCCGCAACTCATTCAGCGCGCGAATCCAGGTGGGTCGATCAAGCCCTAGCATCACCACCGACTGATGAGCCGTATCAAAACCATCCCCGTCTGGATCAGCCCGGTGTGGCGCACCTGGCGCAATAGATACTGGGATACCTTTGGTAATGGTGGTTTCGAGACGAATAACCGACTGAGTGTATTTTTCTTCCGAGTAACTGGCCGTTGCGCCAAACACGTTGATGCGGGGATTAACGGTTTCAACCACAGTTTGGAAAGTACCCAGGTTGTCGAGACCTGCGGAAAGGACTTTAACGCCCGTAGTTTGTGAGAAGCCATAAAAATAATTGAGACTAAAATCAATATCGCTCCAGATTCCTTTAAACCGAAAGCCCCCCTGCACATTATTTAATTGCCTTTTCTCCGGTGAACCGTCTATGACGGTGACGTTCAGGTCATGCAAGGTATTACCGATGAGCACAGAATTCGCGCTCTCATCCTGCAACCCGATGCCTCTAAATGCCCAGGGTCGAGGGTAATCGGTGGCTGCTTTATTAGCCTGGAAGTCATCGGGGATTACTATCACTTCCAGAAATGTTTCCTCGAGTTCGCCAATCTTGCCAATGTCCCATACCCCCCTGGCCATCCACAGCGGAACGCGAATGTCCTCCCATGACTCTCGGGTACCGTGCCAGGTCTGATCCAGCGGATTGATAACATCCAGAGCACGAAAATTATCGGTTTCACCCCATACAACCTGTTGACGACCGAGGCGTAATGAAAAGGGCGGCATGACGAAATCGATAAAGGCCTCCCGTATTTTATACTGCTGCTGACCCCGCCCATCCAACACATCGTATTTATCCCGCAGATCAAACGCCGCATCGTAATCGGCACGACCAAGGAAAGTAAAAGTCGCTTCTTCAACAGGCCCGGTTGAAAAACGATTAAACGCTTTACTGTCGCGCAGAAAATAGTACTTACCTTCCAGTTGGGCGGTGTTGCGCTGGTGAGTAAGCTCTCCATCACTGAACGGCCTGGCACCCGTCTTCATAATATTGTGCGCTCTTATAAAACCCTCTAGCTCAAGATCATCCCCAATATTGACAATGCCCCAGGACAGCGTCGGAAATAGTATTGCGCACAGAAATGCCAGATTTGCAGCCAGAGAGTTACGCCAATCAGTCATGGTTTTGCCTCAGAATTCGAATATTTTGATATAGAAAGGCAGCCTATCCGAAAGCCGCCTTGGGTAGCAAATACACTCGCGAATCAGGTATTAGCGCCGGCCACTAATCATATTGCGCAGAGAATAAAACTGTTTAGCCCTGGCCGCGGTAAAGTCACGCTTATTAGTGTAGCAATGCGTCATTGTCGCGTGCGGTTTCTTGGCGTTGATATCCGATTCACCGAGATGGATAAACACCTGGTGGCCAACACTTTTGGAAAAGTCCTGCTTGATATAGGGCGCCTGGTCAGGTGGCTCGGTAGCGTAATCCTCGGAGTATTTAAGGAAGTGCTGATTCATGCGCAGCAACTTGTCGTCCTGCCGATCAAAAGCGAACATCCAGTGAGTCCAGTATGTTTCAGCATCGATAAAAACTACCCGCGCACTGTAAGGATGCCCCTTGACTTTTGGCTTCATAAGGACCACATGGGTGTCCCGCACCTCCCAACGTGCCTTGTGGGGCACCCACAGGTGGGGGCCACCAAATTCGGGATTAGTGCTGACATTCGTGGTCGCAAGCACTTTGCGTTTGCCCAGATAAGTCCAGCTATTCTCATAAACTTTGCCGCCAAAACCATTTGAGTCTTCGCGGATCATATCCATACCCATTAACTCACCAGTGCGCTCCGAGGCAAGCGTACGCCGGGGCTTACGCTGTTCTGGCATATACAACCAACCCGAATTCTCTTTGTGGTGATCGACATATTCGATGGACAAGTCTTTGGCGCCAGCCATATCCCGCGGCGAACGAAACTCCATCACCCGTTTGCTCTTAACCTCTTCGTAGCCTGGCACAAGACTTTTCTGGCCGCGGGCATAGGTCGCATTTGTGGACGTATATTCCATAATACGGTCAAGCTTACCGCCTTCGCTGCGGAGCCAGGTGGTCATGGGCATGTCATAGTCATTCGTCCCTGGTCGCCACAGCATATTCCAGATGACCTTCTGACCGGCAAACGGATCATCATCACGGATCTCCGAAAAAGGAAAACCGCCACCGGTAAACCCCACCAGCGTACCCTCTTCATCCATACTGTAATCGGTGGCTACTTCCTTGCCCCAGGTATCCGGTGCGGGATAGTGCCTGGTCGCCGCAATCTCCATATCCATGTCATCGAAAAAATAGTATTCCCATGCCGACTGGGGGATAAGTGCTTCCAGCACAGTTTCCCGGTCACTCAATGTGAGGTGTTGTCCGGGGGCTACGGAGTCGCCACCTGGAGGCGTATTAAGCCAATCCATGAGGGCCTGGTAGCTTTGATCTTCGGTTGCATGTGACCATACTGGCAGCCAGAACAAACTGCCCACCAGCATCACCAGCCCAGCCGTCCGAAAACGACGGGGAGATATCTGCGGTACTTTGGCGCATAGTTTCATTGTCATTCTCCTGCCATACATAAGGGCAACGCTCTTCACCGAAAATTAAATGTATCGAATTATTTAGATGCTAGACCATCCTAATGTCTTAGTCAATCCTTATGCCACCCACCTCGCAGCCGGGATCATCAAGCCACGCTGACGTCAACCTCAGCAACCCCCGGTCCTCGCCGCAACGGCTAACATACAGTGGCTGATATGAATGACTGTACTCGTGGAAAATTTGCCCGTTAGTCGATGGTAGCCCTGTACGTCATGTGCGTGCCGGCGCGAGTGGGATGAACATGGCTCTGGAGAGATACTGCCCTTGCTGGAGTGCTGGAGTGCTGGAGTGCTGGAGTGCTGGAGTGCTGGAGTGCTGGAGTGCTGGAGTGACAGTAGCAGATCATCTATAAGGTGCTACCAACCAGATTTACTCCCTGAAATTTTCAAACTGAAAGGGCTGCCCCAGATCGGCATCGCGAACCAGCGCCATGACGGCCTGGAGATCATCACGCTTTTTACCGGTCACTCTGATTTTGTCTCCCTGTATGGCCGCCTGAACCTTCAGCTTTGAGTCCTTGATGAGCTTAACAAGCTTTTTCGCCATAGCCTGCTCAATACCTTGCTTAAAGCGCACCTGCAGAGAAAATGTTTTGCCGCTATGAGTGGTCTCTTCATCTGCATCAATACAATAAGGATCAATATTGCGTTTCACCACGTTCTTGACGAGGATATCTAACAACTGGTGGCACTGAAAATCAGCATCTGCAGACAGGGTAATCACGCTGTCTTTTAGTTCGACGCTGGCATTTACGCCGCGAAAATCAAACCGCGTCGCCAATTCCCGCTGGGCGTTTTCGGCGGCATTGCGAATCTCCTCATTTTCTACTTCGGAAACCATATCGAAAGAAGGCATCGCGCTAGTCCGATTAGTTAATAAATAATTTTTATCGCCATTGCAAACCCTCCAGAACCCGCCGAGACCGCAATCAGCGCGGACACAACCCGTCTCTCGCCGGACACCATAAACTTGACACAAGACGCCTATTGCACATCTTTTTCAGCGGTTAAATACAACCAGGCAAAACCCGAAATGCCGGCCAGAACAGAAGCGATAAGAACCCCCGTCTTGGCCATCAACAGATCTTCCGGATGATGGGCGAAACCCAGTTCTGCGATAAAGATCGACATTGTAAAGCCGATACCCCCCATCAGGGCTGCGCCGACAATGTGTTTGAAATTCAGCCCCTGCGGCAACGCAGCCAAACCAAGCTTAACGACAACCCAGGAAAACCCCGCGATGCCCAGCAATTTACCAAGCACCAAACCCAGGGTGATGCCCATCGATACCGGGTGCGTAATGATACTGCCAAGTGATGACCAATCAACAGGAATGCCCGCATTGGCCAGCGAAAAAATGGGAATCACCAGGTAGGCCGACGGCAAATGCATTTTGCTTTCCAGGATCTGCGCCGGCGCC
>JBFJZC010000059.1:0-11891 GCA_041622295.1 Porticoccaceae bacterium | reverse complement strand
TCACCTGAAAACCCGAAAGAGGACATATGCCTTCTGTACGCCTTAAAGAGAACGAACCTTTTGATATAGCGCTGCGGCGTTTCAAACGCTCCTGCGAAAAAGCTGGTGTTCTGGCTGAGGTTCGTCGCCGCGAATTTTACGAGAAGCCCACCTGGAGCCGCAAACGCAAAGCTGCCGCTGCCGTAAAACGCCACGCCAAGAAGGTGCAGCGAGAGTCTCGCAAATTTCAACGCCTGTATTAAGGCCCAGTATTAGAAATAATGATGGCACCCGCACAGCTGTCACCATTATTTCGGCCAGAAGGGCACAGCGACAATATATCCAGGCATAACGTATCCAGATATAAGGTCGCAGGTGTCGCCGCCAGAAAACGCGGAATATAGAGAGGCGCCATTATCAGGCGCTTTTTTTGTCACAGAAAATCGCGTATCGAAGTCATCGCGCCGCTTGAGTGACCCAACATGACTGAAGCCACCCTCAAAAACCGCCTTACTGATGCCATGAAAGACGCCATGCGCGCTCGCGCCAAACAACGTCTTGGTGCAATTCGCCTGATACTTGCCGACATCAAGCGCATCGAAGTGGATGAGCGCATCGAGGTGGACGATGCTCGTGTGCTGGCCGTACTCGATAAGATGGTCAAGCAACGGCGCGACTCCCTGAGCCAGTTTCAGGCCGCAGCTCGGGATGACCTCGCCGCTCAGGAACAGGCCGAGCTCGACGTCATCGCAGAATTCTTGCCGGCCGCACTGAGTGATACTGAACTGGATACATTGATTGCGGCGGCCATCAGTGAAAGCCAGGCAGAGTCCATGCGCGACATGGGCAAAGTCATGGCTATTCTCAAAGCACAGGTGCAGGGCCGCACCGACATGGCTGCGGTCAGCCAAAAGATCAAGGCCAGGCTGACCTGAATGAGTCGTTATAGCCAGTAGTGGTACTCATCAGTAAGCGGTACAGTAACTCGCCATAAGTAATGGCATGTGCTGACTTTATACCGGCATAACAGCTGTCGGTATCAGCGCTCTGTGTAGACCCTCAGGTCAAACCGGCACCGTTCAAACAACACCGACAGCGTCTACGCGCGCCCAACCCCTCACCACGGCAAGCCGCGAGCATATATATTTACTGCTGCCCCTAAACATTATCGCCGCCCCATGCTTCAATAACGCTGTTGCCCAGCGAGCGTCTCAATGGCAGGAAGAGTTCCGCAGCGGTTTATCGATGACCTTCTCGATCGCGTCGATATTGTCGACGTGATCGGAGCGCGGCTGGATCTACGCAAAACCGGGAAAAATCATTCCGCCCGCTGCCCGTTTCACGATGAAAAGACGCCGTCTTTTTCGGTGAATCCAGAAAAACAGTTTTTTTACTGTTTTGGCTGCGGCGCTGGCGGCAACGCCATCGGCTTTGTCATGGATTATGACCGCGTCGATTTTCCTCGTGCAGTTGAAACCCTGGCTAACCTGGTTGGCATGGAAGTCCCCTCAGAAAACCCGCGTGATGAACAGCGCGACAATCAACGCAAAGGGCTGTATGACGTACTCGATCAGGCCAGCCGGTTTTATCGCGACCAGTTGCGCCAGCACCCTAACGCTGGCGAAGCCGTGAATTATCTGCGCCAACGGGGTTTATCGGGCGAAATTGCCCGGGATTTCGGTATTGGCTATGCCCCGCCAGGCTGGGACAATCTACTGAGTTGCGCCCAGAGCGATGAACAACAAATTGACCAAATGACAGCCGCTGGCCTGTTAGTGGTGAAAGAAGAAGAGCACAAAATTTACGACCGTTTTCGTCATCGCATTATGTTTCCCATCCGCGACTCCCGTGGTCGCACCATCGCCTTCGGTGGCCGTGTCCTCGGTGATGACAAACCCAAATACCTCAATTCACCTGAAACACCAGTGTTTCACAAAGGCCGCGAACTCTACGGCCTGTACGAGGCGAATCGGGCGGGTAAAAATCTCAGCAATCTGCTGGTTGTCGAAGGTTATATGGATGTCGTCGCGCTGGCTCAGCACGGTATCAGCAATGCCGTGGCCACCCTCGGCACGGCCACTTCTGTAGAACATCTGGAAAAACTGTTTCGCTACACCAGCGAAGTGGTTTTCTGCTTTGATGGCGACGAAGCCGGTCGCAAAGCCGGTCAACGCGCCATGGAAACCTGTTTGCCAACACTGACCGACGGGCGCAGCTGCAAATTCCTGTTCTTAACCGAGGGTGAAGATCCCGATACGCTGATCCGCAAACTCGGCGCAGAAAGCTTTAACAAACTGCTTGCCGACGCGATGCCATTGTCGACATTTTTATTTAACACCCTGCAGGAAGGCCTCGATATCAGCCTGCCAGATAACCGGGCAAAATTAAGCCAACGGGCCGCCCCCCTTATCAACCGCATCCCGCATGGTGTGTTCCAGCGCCTTATGCTTGATCAACTAGCCGAAAAAACCGGGCTCGCCAGCGATACCCTGCGCGAACTGGTGATGGACGAAAGTACACCACCTCCCTGGGATTCTCCACCTCCGGGAAACTACGAATACGACGAGCGGCAAACCCGCCGTACGTTACCGACGCGCCACCCGGAAAAAAAAGTAAAACTGTCGCCAGTACACTGGCTTATCGCACTGCTGGCACACAACCCCCGGCTGACCGCGACAATCGATGAGGATCAGTGCACACAACTTCGCACACTTGAGCTACCGGGCATGGATATTCTGTTGCCTCTGATTAAGGTACTGCGGGAGCACCCCGATTACACACTTAACCATCTGCTGGGCTACTGGCGTGGTATTCACGGAGCCGAACAGGGTGAGCAGCTAGCCAGAATGGCCAGCACCGATCTGGCCACCGCACCTGGCAACACGGCGGATTCTGCCCGCACCCAGGTCGAGGACATTCTCTCAGGCTTGCTCCGTAGCGCTGAACGCGAGCTACCCGTTGAACAGCAGATCGCGCGCCTCGCCGACAAACCCCAGCTCGACGACGAAGATCGCAAAATCGCCCTGACAATATGGCAGAATCTCACCGCAGAAAACGCTAAGCAGGATTTAATTATCGCTGTAAAACAATTACTTACTAATTACGGCCCAACAAAGAAGTAAGACTCGTCTACACTTGCATTTGAAAGACAAGGCCGCATATATCAGGTATACTCGCGCGTTTGATTTTCAACGCCCCGCCACCGCCACCACGGAAAACTTAATGAGCAACGCTGCCCAACAACAATCTCGGATCAAGGACCTCATCGCCAAGGGACGGGATCAAGGCTACTTGACCTACTCTGAGGTCAATGACCATCTACCTGAGGACATATCCGATCCGGATCAGGTCGAAGACATTATCCAAATGATCAACGACATGGGTATTAGCGTCTTTGAAACCGCTCCTGACGCAGACTCCCTGTTGATTAACGGCAGTAGCGACAACACCCCCGACGAAATAGCCGCCGCCGAGGCCGCCGCTGCGCTGGCCGCAGTCGAAACCGAACAACACAGAACCACAGACCCGGTGCGCATGTACATGCGCGAAATGGGCTCGGTGGAACTGCTCACCCGGGAAGGTGAAATCGAAATCGCCAAGCGCATTGAAGAAGGCATCCGCGAGGTGATGGCAGCCGTCGCTGAATGGCCTGGTTCGGTTGATCGAGTGATCGCAGAGTATGATCTCGTCGAATCCGGCGAGCGCAAACTCACCGACATCATCGCTGGCTATCTGAATCCCGTCGAACACGTTCCTTCAGCGTTGGAACAAAGTCTCGTCAAAGCCGCTCTTGAAGAGGCCAAAGCGAACAACGATGACGATGATGACGACGAGGAGGAAGAAGAGGAAGAAACCGAAGGCGGTCTGGATCCCATCGAAGCCGCTGAGCGATTCAACGAAATTCGCAAACAGAGCGAGAAAACCAGGCGCTCACTCGCACGTAACGACCGCAGCAGCAAAACGGCACAAAAAAATCTTGCCGACCTGGGTGAAGTGTTTAAATTTCTCAAGCTTATCCCCAAACAATACGACCCGCTTATCCTCGAGGTACGTAATTCACTGGATAAAATCCGTGCCCATGAACGCCGTATCATGACGATCTGTGTGCGTAGCGCAAAGATGCCCCGCAGGGATTTCATCGAGAACTTCCCCGGTAACGAAACCAATGAGAAATGGGCGGCAAACCTCGGGCGCAGAAAACAGCCCTATGCGGCGGCCATCAAAGATTTTCAGGAAGACATACTCCGCGAGCAACACAAGCTTAAGATACTTGAGAATCAGTACGAACTGACCATTCCGCAAATCAAGGAAATCAACCGACGCATGTCTATTGGCGAAGCCAAGGCACGGCGCGCCAAGAAAGAAATGGTCGAAGCCAACCTGCGACTGGTTATTTCCATCGCCAAAAAATACACCAACCGCGGCCTGCAATTTCTCGATCTTATCCAGGAAGGCAACATCGGTCTGATGAAAGCCGTCGACAAATTCGAATACCGTCGTGGTTACAAGTTCTCAACCTACGCCACGTGGTGGATTCGTCAGGCGATTACCCGCTCCATTGCCGACCAGGCGCGCACCATCCGTATCCCGGTCCACATGATCGAAACCATCAACAAGCTCAACCGTATTTCGCGACAAATGCTTCAGGAAATGGGTCGCGAACCGACACCGGAAGAACTCGGCGAACGCATGGAACTGCCGGAAGATAAAATCCGCAAAGTGCTGAAAATCGCCAAAGAACCCATCTCGCTGGAAACGCCGATTGGCGATGATGAAGACTCCCATCTGGGCGACTTTATTGAAGATGTCAACGTCGACTCACCGGTCAACTCCGCCACCCAGGAGAGTCTCACCGAAGCCACCCGCGAAGTGCTCAACGGGCTAACCGCGCGGGAAGCAAAAGTGCTGCGTATGCGTTTTGGCATCGACATGAATACCGACCACACCCTTGAGGAAGTCGGCAAACAGTTTGATGTCACCCGCGAGCGCATCCGCCAGATCGAAGCCAAAGCGCTGCGCAAGTTGCGCCACCCTTCGCGCTCTGATCATATGCGCAGCTTCCTCGACGAGTAGTGGTGCGGGGAACGTGGGTTAGGGAATACCCTGTTGCGGAATAATAGTTCAGCAACATCTGGTGGGCAGTCAACAAGCCTTTTATAATGCCGCCCCCTGATACCTTTTAAAAAAAGCCAGGAGTGGCACAGCGCGTCAGGATTGCGGAAAATCGATCGAACCGCAATTGAACGTCAATCAAAGGTTAAACGCCAAACAAGGGTCAAACGCCATACATAGGCGAAAGCGCGCGGACAAAGCAAAAATAAGTTACAGGGCCCATAGCTCAGTTGGTTAGAGCAGTCGACTCATAATCGATTGGTCCCAGGTTCAAGTCCTGGTGGGCCCACCATATAATTCAACGAGTTACATTTAATTAACTGTACCGCTGAATATCTGTTCGACCCATGTACTACTTTTGAATAGCTTAAAATCTCGCGGCTTCAGGGCCGTGCAGGTTCGATTCCGGCACCAATAAAAACAAATGGTTACGAAGATATATTTTTCTGCCGACGACAATTTTCGATGAGAATAAAATTAGCAGACCTACAGTAGATGATTTATGGGCCGAATTTACAGAAATTAACACCTGTGTTCAGGGGCATTTGAGACGGCGACTGGTTTTGCGGCAGCAAAAATGGGCGACGGGTCAGACGTCCGCTGCAACGATTGGTTATGTGACAGGGCTTCGAAGGCGAGTATTTTTACGGAACTTTGCCTGTTTTAATGAAAACTTCGTAGTCCTTGCAATGGCGAGTGCGCCCCGCTGCCGTTGTTTGAGTCTTGTTGTCTTTATCTGCTTGTGTCCAATCCTGGCATGCGCGCTGCAGTTTCACGCCGGTTTTACTCCGTGCTCTTTGCACTTGGGACTGCCGTTGGCGAATGAGGTTTTGCTCTTTCTGCCTCGCAGAAGCCTGCTGAGTCCGTTCGTTGGGTTTCTGCAGGGCCTGGTCTGCCGTGCGCGCTGCCAATTTTAGCTCAATGTAGTGTGTCGTGAGATTCCCCGAAACCACAGCAAGGAAGACGACAATGAAGAGCATCGAATAACTGCTGGTCCCTTGCTGTTTAGCGCCGTTGATGTGTCTCATTCAGTAGTTCACCGGATTGCCTATCAACAGAGGCGATCCCTATTATCTGAACAGTTCAACCCATTTCTATAAGTGCTTCCCTGCCCGCCTATCATATTTGAGCACGCTTAAAAGTCAGCGCGTTAACAATCATTGTGCAGCGATTATAGACGGGTCACTCTGGGCAAAGTCGCTCACTGCAACGATGCCGCTATAGCGCCCGCGAGCTGGTCGAGGAGTTTAATCTGTGCTTCGACCAACCCTCCATAACCACCGCTGTCCTGGTTGCGCGTCTGTGAAAAACTGTGTTGCGTTACTTTTCCCTGGTTGCCGAAATGAGTGATGGACCAGGTTGCCACCAGCTGTGAGCGGCCATCGAGGGTGCCGTGGAACTTATCCACGCGCAGGGAGACTTGCCGTTCCCACGAGGTTTTTTGTGCCATATTTCTGTTGAGCGGATAGCCCAGTTCATTGCCCAGCTGGGTGCCGACGTAATGCCATATACCCTGTTCAAGGGGCTCCGCCCAGATGTGGTAACGGGCTTCCCTCACCTGGTTTTCAGCGACCTCGACAATGAGGCCAGCGCGATTCAGGTAGGGTGCAAGCGTCACGCGAGGCCAACCGACAACGGGCACAGTTGCCTTGGGCGTCAATTCGATGCGCGGCTCGGCCCGAAGTAAAAACCGTGTTGGCTCAGGCGGGCTGCTCACACAGCCAACGAGGCCCGCAATGAGTAACAGGGCGATAACCCTCATGGCCTGACCTCCGGTTCCGGATCCTGTTTTATCGTTTTTCGGAACAGGAGCAATCCAGGTTGTCTGTCCAGAGTCGTGGATAGTCCACCCAAACCTTGCAGGGTTTGGTTCAGCTCCATCAGTGTTTGTGTAAGATCTTCATAAAACGGCGAGCCGGATGAAAACGATTCGAGGGTACGGGTAAGCTCCGACATTGTTTTGGTCGCAGTGTCGGGCATGGACTGGATCTTATCGTCCACCAGGAATTCACGAAGCTCTTTCACGGTTCCCTCGAGTTCGGCCAGGGTTTGATTGGCCGAAAGCAGAGTTGCCTCTACCGGCAGGCCGTTCAACTTATCCAGAAGTTGTGAAACCTTGGCCTGGAGGGGCGCCAGGCCAGTGTCGATTGTGGGGATCACCGGATAGCCGTTGAGGCTTCCCAGAGATGCCGGCGGCGCCTCGCTAAAATAATCGATATTCACCACAAGACTTCCGGTTAACAGATTGCGCGCACCCAGCGTCGCCCGCAGGCCGTTTGTAACACCGCTTGCTATGCTTTCGTTCAGTTTTTTGAGTGCGGCTCGCGTATCGCCGATGGCCAGTCGACCCGGCTCAATCTGAATTAGCACCGGGATCGCAGATCCCGGCTCGGACGTGGTCATTTGTTCGGCGATGCTCTCCAGCATGATTTTTTCGACCCGGCCAATATCAATCCCGCGATATTGCACCGGCGCCCCAGGCACTAAACCCCTGAGTGATTGTTGAAACTCCACAATGTAGCGAGAAAAACGGCGATAGCTCTGCGCAGCTGCACGCTCGTAGTTCGGGTGCAGTACAAACTCGGCGCCGTCCTCCACGGCTTCACCGGGTAGTCGACCGGCGGGAACACCAAAGGTGACACCACCCTGCAAGAGCGACTGGAGTGACGCCACATCGATATGAACACCATCGGCCCCCGCATTGATATTAATACCGCTGACGTTCCAGAAACGGGTCGCATCATTGACCAGCACATCGTAAGGCGCATTTATGAAAATCTGGTGCCGAAAGGTTTGGTTATCATTATTAAACTCCGTACTTTCAATCCGCCCTACGAGGTATTCCTTATACAGGATCGCCATACCTGCCCTGACAAACCCCGCCTCTTCACTAATCAGGGTTAAGCGTATGCCAGGTACGCCGACGGGCGTCAGGGGTACGTCGTCGAAACCATCGAAATTGCGCCTTCCTGCCTCCCCCTCACCAGGGTCCAGCTCAATAAAAGTGCCGGACACAATCGTACTTAAACCCGTCAGCCCGGCTGCTCCAAGGCGAGGCCTGACCACCCAGAAGCGGGTGTCTTCGCGCAGCAGTTTTTGTGCGACTTTATCGAGCTGGGCAACAACAACAACCTGCTTCAGGTCATCGCTCAGGGTAACGCTAATGACCGTTCCAATTTCGACGCTGAGTGTGCGAATCCGCGTCTTACCTGCTTCAATGCCTTCGGCCGTCGGGAAGGAAATGTGCACTTCCGGACCCTTATTAAGGGCCGTATAAATCATCATCCAGATGCCCAGCAGCAATGCCACTAGAGGCACAACCCAGATTACCGGGATACGTCGTATCGGTGACACCAGCGCTTCAACGGTCATTGCTATCCCTTGCATCAGCTCGCACCCTGTCCCAGATAAGCCTCGGATCAAAGCTCTCTGCGGCAAGCATGGTGATGATCACCACGCCCGTAAACGCCAGCGCTGCGATACCCGGCCGAATGACCAGGATACCGCCAAGCTGGATGAGCGCCACCAGAATGGCGACAACGAAGACGTCAATCATCGACCAGCGCCCGACAAACTCCGTAATCCGATAGAGCATAGTGTGATCGCGAGGTCGACCAACGTCGCCACGAGATGCCGTCCATACCAGTATGGACAGGCTTAGCAATTTCCCCAGGGGCACCAGCACGCTGGCGACAAAAATGATTGCCGCCACGGGATAGGATCCCAGTTGCCAAAGTATTATAACGCCGCCCATGATGGTGCTGGGCGTCGAGCCACCGAACTGATCAGTCACCATGATCGGATAAATATTTGCCGGTATGTAAAGCATGGTCGCGGTCAACAGCAGCGCGGTGGTGCGCTGCAGGCTTCCCGGAATACGCAGATGCAGATGCTCGCCACAGCGCGAACAATGCCCCTGGCTGACGGGTGAGAGCTTCATGCAGGTATGGCAGTTCGCGAGCCCGCTGGCGGCGGCAGCCCCCTCAATACCCGCTGTCACGCGCGGCAATTGTTCGATGGCATTCCACACCGAAAAACGGTCTAGATTGGAGACTGCCCCAACAAAACAAACCGCAAAGGCGCTGTATGCCCAAAATCCGATCCCCAGCTCCACTGTCGCCATTGAGCTGAGCTTAACAAAGCTCACAATGACACCTATCACGAAGACTTCTACCATGCTCCAGGGCGCGAGCATAAAAAGCACCTTGCCTACCACCCTGGCCAGCGCAGGCGGATGTGTTGTGGTAAGGAGGAGGAGCAAGCAGATGATTCCCGCGAGGAGTACAGTCGGCATAATAATAGTAAAGCCCATGACCATCGTCGCAACGACCACAAGCCCTTCACGGTACAGTGCGAAAGTGGTTTCCGCCAGGGTCATCGCATTCGTTATACCCCCAATTTTGAGTGACAGAAATGGGTAGACATTTGCCATTACCAGAAATACCGCGGCTCCCACAGCCAATGCCAGGGAGCGCGAAAAGCCGTCACGGGACCGGGATATGAGCACGTGCTGACAACGCGGACACGCGGCGCGCTGCCCGTCCGCCAAAGCCGGAACATTGACGGTAATATCGCATTCCGGGCAGGCTATGAGTCCAGACATCAGGAGGCAATTTCCACAATATAAATGTTTGACGGACCCAGAGTTTTTGTCGGGCTACAGGGAAAAGGGCAGGATTAAAGCGTACTGGATATAACGCACATTGCAAACAACATTCACGCGACCCGGAAAGTAAGGCAAAGATCTACCATCGAATTTGCCACGCTGACAGGATCGATGGTCGGTCGCTAAGCAGCGAACACGCATGATAATCTAGCGCCATAATCAATTTACCGGAGCTCGTCATGAGTCAAAGTCCAAGCCAAAGCCAAAGCCAAAGCCAGGCCAGAATGCTCGAGGGCGTCCGCGTTCTCGATTTCACCCAGTACGTCGCGGGGCCCACCGTGACCCGCATGATGGCCGAACTGGGCGCGGAAATTATCAAAGTTGAGCAAACACCGGGTGGCGATCCCTCGCGGCAAATACCGGTTTTTAAAAATCGTCGCAGCCTTTACTACATACAGCACAATCGCGGCAAAAAAAGCCTGTGCGTGGATTTTTCAAAAGCCGAGACCATTGACTTGCTCCATGAGCTGGTCAAGACCGTTGATATCGTGGTCGAGAACTATGGTCCAGGCGTGATGAAGAAACGTCGGCTCGACTACGAGGCACTCAGTAAAATCCATCCCAAATTAATTATGCTATCGATTTCCGCCTTTGGCCGCACTGGACCGCTGTCCGACAAGGTGGGCTTTGACCTGATCGCCCAGGCTTTTTCCGGCCTCATGCATATGACCGGCGAACCCGATAGACCGCCACAGTTTGTCAACATGGCCATCGCCGATGTTAACGCCGGGGTGCACGGTTTTGCGGCGCTGGGCTATGCCCTGTTTCACCGGGATCGCACCGGTCGCGGGCAATACATTGATATCGCCATGGTCGATGCGCTCTACCACATGCACGAGGCCAATGTGCAAATGTGCGCCAATGCCAAATCCGAGTATCACCCCATTCGTTGCGGCACGCACAACAAGGGGCTGGCGCCCTACGGTGTGTTTAAAGGGGCGCAAGGCTGGATAGCCATTCTCGCCGGGGATTTGCAGTGGGCCGGGCTGCCGCGCGCCATGGGCCGCGAAGACCTGATTGAGGACCCACGATTTGCCGATACCCGCAATCGCGCCAAACACGCTGACGAGTTAGTCACGTTGGTGGAAGCCTGGATGGCGACCATGCCAGACGACCAGGCCATCCTTGATGTCCTGGGTGCGCAACGGGTGCCCTGCGCGCCGGTGCTGTCGGTGGCGGACACCATCAAACACCCTCACTTTATCGCCCGCGAAATGGTGCGCAACGTACCAGATGCGGGCATCGACCAGGACATCACGATTCCGGGTTTCCCGATTAAATTCTCGGAAAACGCCGAACTCCCCGAACTGCGGACTTCTACCCGGGGCGCAGACAACAGCGAAGTATTAAAATCCGCACTGGGTTATACCGATGAACAGATCGAAAAACTGGTGGAAACCGGCGTCATCCGCGCGGCATCGACATCGTGAGAGAACACTGGCGACAGATGGACAACTTACGACCTTAAAACCTTAAAACCTTAAAACCAACTGGGAGACAAGCATGAGTATTTCATTCCACGATAGAGTCGCGGTCATCACTGGCGCGGGCTCCGGCCTCGGGCGCAGCCACGCCAGGTATTTCGCTGCGCACGGCGCCAAAGTGGTGGTCAACGATCTGGGTGGCACGGTAGCGGGCACCGGTGGCTCCAACAGCGCCGCTGACGCCGTGGTCAAGGAGATTACCGAAGCTGGTGGCATTGCAGTGGCCAATTACGACAGCGTGGCCACGCAGGAAGGCGGCGCCAATATCATCAAAACCGCTGTCGATAATTTCGGCAAGGTAGATATCCTGATCAACAACGCGGGCAACGTTCGCGACAAAAGTTTCGCCAAAATGGACCTCAAGGATTTTACCTCGCTGATGGATGTGCACCTGATGGGCGCCGTTTACTGCACCAAAGCGGCCTGGCCGATGATGCTTGAAAACCGCTTCGGGCGGATTGTCATGACCACCTCGGCTGCCGGCCTGTTCGGCACCCACGGCCATACCAACTATTCAAGCGCTAAAATCTCCCTGGTTGGCTTTATGAACGCGTTAAAGCAGGAAGGCACGTCGAAAAATGTCCTGGTTAACTCCGTCGCGCCAATGGCTCTGACCCGCATGACTGAAGAGGTAATGTCACCGAAACTAG
>JBFJZC010000058.1:0-11904 GCA_041622295.1 Porticoccaceae bacterium | reverse complement strand
GACGGTGTCTAACCTGGCTAAACATCACCGTTACCCTTTTCACGCCATTGAAGGTGTTGAATGGCCTTTTATGGTGGTTTTTTTCATCCTTGCGGGTGCTTCGCTGGAGTTTTCTTCCCTGGCTGAGATTGGCCTGATTGGTCTGGTGTACATGGTTTGCCGGATTGCAGGCAAGGTAGTAGGTGGCACACTGGGCAGCAAACTGAGTGATGCTGATGAAGTCACTGCGCGCTGGATTGGCCTGGCGCTGTTGCCACAGGCGGGAGCAGCAATGGGTATGGCGTTGGTCGCCGCGAATCAATTCCCTGAATATCGAAACCTGCTCTTAACAGTTATTATCGGTACAACGGTCTTGTTTGAACTCGGTGGCCCGGTGTTGACTCGCATGGCCCTGGCTCAAATAGACAGGAAATAGACGTTAAAATAAGCAGGTTTCCTCTGACCTTGCCGTTGATTCCAATTGGGATCAACCTCTATAACGTTGACATGTCAACTAAATATCGTTAACCTCCGCCGATCTATTTACCTCTTTAGCTAGCTTTGCAGAAATCGATTTTTGAGCATGGCCCGCACACCAGCTACCTTGTATTCGGGCCATGCTTAGCGATACCGCCATGCTTAGCAATTTAGCCAACTTATGACAGCAGTCACGCCAACTCAAACAACGCCGGTCACTCGACTGCCACTGCTGCTGACTGCGCTCGCCATTACTGCCGCCAATTTCATGAACGTGTTGGACCTCACCATCGCGGTGGTTGCGGTACCGTCTATTTCCGGCACATTGGGCGCTTCCCCGTCCCAGGGCACCTGGATATTGACCACGTACAGTGTCTGTTTGGCGATTGTTCTGCCCTTGAGCCCCTGGGTGTGTAAACGCTATGGCGAAGTGCGCACCTTCACCCTATCAGTGCTGATGTTTTCATTGACCTCCTGGGCCTGCGGCATGAGCACGAATATGGAAATGTTAGTGTTTTTCCGCGCATTACAGGGTTTGTCCAGCGGACTGATAGTGCCTTTATCGCAAACAGTATTGCTACGCATATTCCCGCCTGAGAAACATGGCACGGCTATTGGCCTATGGAGTATCGCCTCGACCATCGCGCCGGTGCTCGGCCCCATTCTTGGCGGCCTGATTACGGACGGTATTGGTTGGCCATGGATTTTTTATATAAATATTCCCATCGGACTTGTCGCTGCCTGGATTGTCTGGACCAGTATGCGCGACATGGAGACGCCGATTAAAAAAATCCCGGTCGACGGTGTTGGCATACTGCTCCTCGCCACCACGGTGCTGTTGTTTCAGCTGGTGCTGGACAAAGGTCACGAGCTCGACTGGCTTGGCTCTCCCGATATTCGCCTGATGATCAATATTGCGATTATCACGCTTATTGCTTATGTCATATGGGAGCGTCGCGAGCCTCATCCGATTATCGACTACAGCCTGTTTAAAATTCCGGTATTTGTGATCGCCTCGATCATGGGCGTGATTTTTAACCTGACCTATTTTGCGAGCACCGTGCTGTACCCGATATGGATGCAATCCGCGCTCGGCTATACCGCAACTTTGTCGGGTTTGGTTATGGCGGGTACCAGCGTACTGCCCATTGTTGGCATGATGATGGTCGGTAAAAATATTGCTCGCCTGAATCTCCGTTACCTGGTGATCTCCGGCACCCTGGTGATGATGTACGCGATTTACATGCAGGCGAGCTCGACCACCGATACAACTTTCTTCCAGCTAATCAGCGCACGGGTGGTGATGGGGATCGGCTTCACCCTGATGTTCCCACCGTTAATGGTGATTTCTCTGGGTTCGGTTTCGCCTGATCGCACCGTGTCTGCAGCCAGTTTCTTCAATTTCTTTCGCTCGGTTGCCACCAGCGTTGGCATCGCTACCGGCGTCGCCGTGTGGCAGGCGCGAACCGTGTTTCATCGTCAAAACCTGGTCGAACAGCTCAACCCGGCGAGCGCTGACAAAGTCGGCGCATTTTTGCCGATAGAGCAAATTACCGACGGCAATGAGCAGGCCTTGTGGGCCATTACCGATCACCTGGCCACGGTCCAGGCGTCAACATTGGGTCTGAGTGACACGTTTATGATCTGTATTCTGGCGGCCGTGCCAGTGCTCTTTTTAGCAATGTTTATTCCGGCAAAACTGGGGCCAAAACCAGAGAACGAAAAGCCGGAAGCAGAAAAGGCAGAGCCCCCACAACGGGACACTGACATGCCAGAGAAAACGAAAAGTCTGGGTGTTGAAGCAGTAGAGTAGAGTCGTCGCAGGATTTCGTTATTGCCCTGAGCGGACTAAACAGTCCTTCCAGCTATTTTCGTCGTGGCCTGGGCGTCTGGTTTGGGCGCTTGCCTTAAGGCCTGATGCTGACACGAATCTGCTAGCGATAGTTATTTCTTCCGCTTGTCGCGGATATAAAGCGCCTTTGAGTTGGTGGCGCCCACCTGTCTTTCTTCTATCTCAAAAAGTTTCGTGGCTATTATCAGCTCCCCGAGCTTGCCGTAGCCGTAGTTGCGTGGATCAAACTCTGAGGATTGTTTGGCGATATTGCTACCGACGGGGGCAAGGTGCGCCCATCCGCTTTCATCGGATGATGCCTCCACAGCATTGCGTAACAGACTGACCAGTTTGGTATCCTGCTTCAGTTCATTGCTGGGTTTTCTGGCGATGGCTTCGCTGTCATCCGTCTTTGCCCGCAGCACTTCTGTGTAAATAAATTTATCGCAGGCCGAGACAAACGGCGCAGGTGTCTTTTTCTCACCAAAGCCATAAACCAACAGGCCTGACTCCCTGATGCGCGACGCCAGTTTGGTGAAATCACTGTCACTCGAGACGATGCAGAAGCCGTTAAAGTTGCCGGTATAGAGCAAGTCCATCGCGTCAATAATCATGGCGCTGTCCGTGGCATTCTTACCTTTTGTGTAGGCAAATTGCTGCATTGGCTGGATGGAATGCTGCAATAAAACATCCTTCCACCCCTTCAGATTTGGCGCCGTCCAGTCGCCGTAGATCCGTTTGACACTGGCAACACCGTAATTTGCGATCTCTGCTAGCAGGCTATCGATGATGATGGGTTGGGCATTGTCAGCATCGATGAGCACGGCGAGTTTGGTGGTAGCTTCCATAATTTATTTGTTCCGGTTTAAGGCGTGGTAGTACAGACATTACCTATAAGCGAGTACTGATAAATGACCACGTACAAGCAACGAGGCGCGAGTATAAGTCATGAGGCACCGGAATAGTTTAAGGCCTTGTCCAGGCTTGTATCTGCTGAGTACACCGCGCTTTCAGCCAGGCTTCCATTAACCAGTTCAGCCCATGATAAACGGCTGCCGTGCGTATTCTGTCTCGCTCCTGCAGCAGATTGATTTTTTTACTTTGGCATCCGTCGGCATCGGCCTTGCCCATCCACACGGTGCCTACCGGTGTTTCCTGTGTGCCACCATCAGGCCCCGCGATACCGGTGAAGCTGAGTGCCAGGTCTGACTTGAAACGCTGCCGCGCGCCGTTGGCCATTTGTTCGGCCGTCGCAGCCGTAACGGGGCCGTTTTGTTCCAGGTCAGATGCCGATACACCGAGCATGCTGGTCTTGATCGCGTTAGTGTAGGAGGTGATGCCACCGAGGAAGTAAGCGGAAGAATGCGCTGTGTCGGTAACGATTTTGGCGGCGAGGCCGCCGGTGCAGGACTCGGCGAGCGCGAGGGTCTGACCACATCCCTGCATAAATTCAGCAAATAGATCCGGTATCGCCTGACGGGTGCAGGTCGTCAGAAACTGGCCGAGATGCGCGCTGGCAAACTGCGCCAGTGACAGGCGTTTGTCTAACGACGGTTGATAGAGTTTCACTTCCATTTCTGGAAAATCCTGCCGAAAGCTGACTTCGCCCCACTCCCTGGTCCAGGGCTCCAGGGCCTCGGCGAGCGTGGATTCGCCGATACCCAGAAAACGAAGAAACAGGTGTTCTTCTGGTGGTACGGTGCGAAATCCCCGGTCGTTGAGCCAGTTAGCAATCATCGGGTGGAGCTCACGGGGCGGTCCGGGCAGGGCGACTATGGTTTTCTGGGCGCCGTGGCGCTGGAAAGTCAGACTGAAGCCAGGCGCAGTGCCGTTACCGTTGGCAAGAATTTCAGCACCCTCCGGCAGCATGGCCTGTTTTCTGTTGTTGTCGCCAGCCTCCAGCTTGTATTTGCGAAACAGTGCGACGATGGCGTCCCAGCTGGCCTGGTCAAAAACCAGGTCGCACCCAGCCAGTTCTGCAGCGACAGTGGTGGTCAGGTCATCTTCTGTGGGGCCAAGCCCGCCGCTCATAAATAAATAGTCGGCACGCTGTAATGCGGTATCCATAACAAAGCGTAAATCTTCGCGACGGTCACCGGCAGTCATCATCAGTTGTACATTAAAGCCGTGTTCGCCCAGTGTGTTGGCCAGGTGATGATTATTGGCGTCAAAGATTTCACCACGGAGCACTTCTTCGCCGGTACTGACCAGGCTGGCGGTAAGGGTTTTGTCTGTCATGTTGAAGCCCCTGTAGTTAACATAAATTGCCTCGATAGATTGTCGCCACAAATTTTTACTATAAATGTTTACTACTATTGGTGCGACGAACTGTTGCGGTAATTCGTGTTGCGATAACCCGTTTTATTCTCGCGCGCTGGTTATGTGCGCTTTCCACCCTGAGTTAAGCAGACCGTTAATCCCGCCATTAACTCAGCCGCTGTTGAATCCACGCGGATATGTCGTCAATCTGCTGTCGACACACTTCGTGTTCCATCGGATAAGTTTGGTAGTCTGGGGCATAGCCCATTTTTTCCAGCGCTGCCAGCGCATGTTTGCCCATTGCTTCCGGCACCATGGGGTCGTACATGCCGTGAAATATATGGATGGGAATATTTTTATTCGCGGGGTGCGGAGCTATGGTTTTGTGGGTGGCAAAATAAGTCGACATGGTCATCAGGCCTGCCAGCGGTTTGTCGTAACAGAGTGCCGCGTGATAGACGATAGCTCCACCCTGGGAGAACCCTGCCAGAATAATTCGCTCGCTGCTTACGCCACGACTGATCTCACGCTCAATCAGTGCGGTGACTGCATCGACCGATGCCATGAATTGTTGCTGGTCAATTTCCCGCTCGATATCCAGGGTCAAAATGTCGTACCAGGCGGGCATCCGCATGCCGCCATTAATGGTTACCGGGATGGTTGGCGCGTGGGGGAAAATAAACCGCACAGACATGGTCGCTGGCAAATGTAACTCGGGCACGATGGGTTCAAAGTCGTGACCGGAAGCGCCCAGGCCGTGTAACCAGATAACGGCGGCATCAGCAACGTCGGTATCAGCGATGTCAGGTGCGCCCACGGCGCCGGGGTGTTTACCAGACTCAACTTCTATGCAAGGTAGGTAGCTCATGGGTTAGTGCGCTCATGTGGTGTTTGCGAAACACAGGGTTGAAAATTCCCCGCCTTATCCTGATCGTTCCATTTATAGCTAGACAGCAATCTAGAGCCATTTATGGCTGCCGATTTTGCATGATAATTTCAGCCAACTATCACCAGTTAAGCATGATCAGCCAGCTATTAGTCAAGCATTACCAGCCAGCCATTAAAAGTTGTATTTAGCCGATACGGACAGGTTATCTCTGTCGTAATAGGTGCCGTTATCGCCCAACCAGGTGGAGTAGGTGAATTTTAGCGAGGTGCTGGACAAGTAAGAAAAATTAACGCTGGCGCTCACCACACGCTCATCCTCGGTTAAGCCTCCGGCGGCGGTGGGCTGAAAACCCCGGGCATCATGCACCCAGACTATTGCTGGCGTGACGGTGATATTGGCGAAGACATCGAGATAATCCAGCGATGCGACGGCGATGTAGCCCCATGAGAAGTCGGTAATCTTGCTGCCAAACGCTGATGCGCCTTTGCCGTTGTCGAGATTGTTGATTCGCTGCGCCTGCATGTCGAGCGTCAGACTGAGGTTATCCGAGCCGAGAAAATCATAATTGGCCGAGTGGGCAAGGCCGCCCAGCAAGGTCATTACATCGCTGTTTTCAGTGGCGCAGAGAGGACATCGGCGGGTGTCATAAAATTCAGGCTTGTAGTTCAACTCAGCCTGAAAAGAAATGCCCAGTCTGCCCGGAAACAAGCCACCGACTGAAATGCCGAAAGTGTCCTGATCCTCGCTGTAAAGTTTTTCGTAACCGCCGAGGGTGGTGCCGCCAAGCACCGGATCTGGGACGTTGTAGTTCGGATCGATAAGCAGGTAGGGAATGAAAGCGTGAGATCTGACCCAGTAGACGCTGAGATCGGTGCCGTTCCATGAGTCCAGATAAGTTGACATGGAAAGCCCCCACTGACCGCCATCTGGTTCGCTGCCGCCATCACTGCCCTTGAAGGGTATGCCCGTTGCAATATCCGGGTTATAGCCGGTACCGAGTAAATCAAAGGGACTGAAAAATGTTCCTACCGGTATAAACACGGAGGGTCGCCAATTCCACACATAGTAGGCTTCAACATTGATGCTCGAGGTCAGGCCGAACTGCAGATACACCGACTCCTGAGGCATCAATGTTTCTTTAATCTCCGTGCCGGGCGTGGTGGCTTTGGCTAGATCAACGGGGTTTTGCATCTGACTAATGCCGCCGCCGATGATGTTACTTTCGCCCCAGGAAACGACCTGTTTACCGACGCGGACGTTTAAGGGGTGGTCACCGAAATTCCAGGTGTTAAACACGACAAAATCGAGCAGGCGGAATTTATTGCCAGCCAGATGCTGAGCGCTGCTGTCTATGCCGTCTGCGAACCCTTGTTGGGTAGGGCGCTCACAGTTGCCGCAATTCTGGTTCATGATGGCGGGATTGTAGGTGTAGGAAGCGCGCGCGAAAAAACCGAGATCATTTTTGGTGGCGCTAATATCTGTGACCAAAGACAGGGGGGTGCTATAGATGTCGCCGCCATCTGGATAGATCGCGCGGTTACCGGATGCCGTGCCTGCCTGGGCGCTTTCGACGCGCATTGCGGCGCTGGCAGTCAGCGTCGAGTCGATAAAAAAGTGGATGTCGCGATCTTCGAAGCGCAGCTCTAACGCGTTCACCTGAGGCGCACTGGCCAGGCACACAAAGAGCGCAACGATGGCGAGTTGAAATATTTTGAGGACAGCCGCCGCCGGATTCAAATACGAATGTCGCCGATGACGGTACCACGGACTAACGGTACGATTTAGTAACACCGATTCCCCCAAGGGCTCAATTTTTTTGCCCACAAAAAGCGGCAGTAATATAGAGATTGTCAATACAGCTAGCGCCTGGCCTTCATTTTCAATCGGCCCGGCATAAAATGGCTGTCAGTTTGATCGAAACTAAAATCAAACGGTGTATATTGGTTGTCGACATGGCGCAGGTAATAGCGCTCAGTATCCAGTTTGTAAAATACATCCAGCGTAGTGAAAACTACCGGGACTTCGTAGTAATTGATGTTGTGTGCTTCGCTAAATCGCTCGACTTCGCCAGTGCCGTTGTAGTGTTCCGCCGCCACTATGCGCCAGGAATCTTCGTCGAGAAAATAGCGCCGCCGTTGATAGTGGTGGGTGCTACCCTCACGTCGATTTGCTTCCACTACCCACACCCTGTGTAGCTCGTAACGGGCCAGCTCCTGATTGAGGTGCCGCGGCTGGATAATGCTGTCTACCTGCGTGTCACCGCTGTGGAGCCGGTAGGCATTGTAAGGGATATACATTTCCTGCTTGCCGATCAGTGTCCAGTCGAAGTCAGTGATGGGGCCAAGAAACATGTCCCCCTGATCCCAAACATGAATACCGTCGGAGCCACCCATTGGCAGATCATGGGGAATCATCGTCGATCTCTTGACCCTGCGTTTGCCGGGGTTGTAGCTCCAGTTGCGTCGCTCTTCATGGCTGGTGTTAAGAAAAAAGTGGTACAGATACATGGTGCCGGCTTCCTTTGCCGGTCGTAAGGTATACATCAATCCCCGCGTTTCCATGTTGTGGAGATTCTCAATAGTGGTTTTCGGGTCACTGTAGGGGTATTTGATTTCGTGTAGTGAAACGCCAAGCTCATAGGAGCCATCATTGGCTGTTATCGCGGTGGTGAAATAACCTCTGTATCCGCCTGCCTTATAACCGGCTCGTGCATTCCACATGGCCTGCTCACCGTTTTCGGGGTGGGGGAAGGGTACGCCCTGCACAATACCTTCGATACCAGCGCCATTGTCTACAACTCTGGCTTTGCCACTGTACTGAATGGTGTGGTCGATCAGTGCTTTCGTGTAGGACGCACTGCGTCGGGTGGGATATATATTCAGGTGATAGGTGTCCGGATATTTCGCCATCAACGCCCGGTGTCCAGCAGACAGCTTATCTTTAAACTGCGCGGCATTATTGTTGTTTATGGTCAACTGCACCGGGTCATCTTTGAACGGGTCGGGGTGCCAGTCGCCTGGTTTATAGCCTGGAGGCGGCGTGGTGATACCACCGGTCCAGGGCGGTATTGTGCCCTCCGCATTGCCCGCTTGTTCGGCGCCAATCACCATGTATTCAGCAGCCCGATCCGCAAGCGCAAATTGGCCTGTGGATGCCAAAGCGAGTAGCAGGATTAGTCCCGTTTTTCGCATCTTTCCCCCGTTAAGACACACAACATCTACCAACCGTAGCGACCTGCTGCAGGCGTGAATTTCCTTATCGTTGATTTTGTGGCGCGACTGCGTCGCAATATACACGAGATAAACGGTGTTTACCCCGGTTTTACGTGCTGCGATCGGCGCTGCTGACCGATGATTCTTCGGGGTAGAGTCCGCGCTGCGAGGCGTTGGCTTTGCCAGCAAACCCTTCTTATACTCGATGTCGGATACCGACATGGTTCAGTGAACCAATCATGCGCAGCAACAATGAGGAAATGTCATGGGTGTTAACAATGAAGAGACCGAGCTCGGCCCGATTGCCACCAGAATACTTTATGAGGATGAGCAGGTCAGAATTTGGGATCAGGTAATGCCAACGGGCCACCGCCTTGGACCCCACCGACACGAATGTGATTACGCGATTGTTTGTGTTGAAGGCAGTACTGTCACGGCAGACACCTTGCCGGGTAACGACACTGGCCATGATGGTCATATGGAGGTGGCGGTGGATCGTGGCAAGCTTTTCTGGGTCAAAAAAGGCGGCCTTGAGGAAGCCTTTAATAACAGTGATAAGCGGTTTCGCGCCATTCTGGTGGAGATGAAAACAGATGGCTGACAAAAGTGGTCTAAAAAAGTGGTCTAAATTGCCTGAGTCTGCAGTGTCACAGTCCCGAGCATCACTGGTATCGGCATCAATAAATAGGCGTCCCCTCGTCGGGCAGGAGTGATGCGAGAAAGTTACCCAGTAAAACCACGGCGCTTACCCAGGCGGCGTGGCAGGATTGAGGTTCGGGATAGCCTCCGGTGTTGATCTTGACCGAGCAGGTAAAACCCTGCACGTCGGCTTCTATAAAAACAGCGGGCATGATCGCCCATTCGAATTGCACTGCATGGGGATACTTTGCCTGCAACAAGGTATTCTGAAACTGGAAAAATAGCGAAAAATAGGTGCTGGCCTGGGTCACTGATAGCCGTTCGTTAACCGCGAATTCGATATACCCCGTGACGCGGTGCAGCCCTTTTTCAGCGATCGTTGCATAGTGACAGCCGACGGAAAAGACACCGGTATGGGTTTGATTGATGGCAGCAAGGGCAGTGGCCAGCGCACTGTCCTGTACCGCCTCGGGAATGGCTTGCAGCGCAGCTGGAGCGCCTTTCAGATTGACAAAACCAACGCCGTTGACCTGTCCCTCGGGCGGATGAAAAGGGATGGTTTTGCCGCTGGACTCGATATACAGAACGTTTTGCCAGGGATAGCGCGACATTGGCGGTCAATCATCCTAAAAACAGACAGAGGTTTAATGGCTAGCTGGCGAGCTTAAGGCGACCAGCCACTCTTCTTCAGCGTGGTGACCAGTTGCTGTCCTTTAAGGCTGGTAGCGGGCGTTGCGTTATCTCTGCAAAGCTGTCGAGCACCCGCAGCGTCAGGCCCCAGATAACATGCTCGCCAAACTGGATGCCCGGAAATGAGTTCCAGGCACCTGCGATGGGGTAGTCCAGCTCGGTTACCGCTTCTTCATCAAACAGGTGGGTAATGGGCACCCAGAACACATGGGCCACTTCTTCGGCGATACGGGCATAGGCGCTGGCCCTGGTTTGTTGGTCGACGTAGTAGACAAAAGGCGACAGCGTCATGGGTTCGCGCAGGTCACTGCGATCAATCGGGCGAATGGGCAGGGGACCGATACGGTGAACTTCTTCGAGGGTCAGGCCGATCTCTTCCCAGGTTTCTCGTTCAGCAACGGCATGGGCATGGGGATCCTCCGGGCCAGCGCGCCCGCCGGGGAAAGCCACCTGCCCGGACCAGGGGTCGCCTTCGCGTTCGGCGCGGCGGATAAAGCAGACTTCCAGCTCATTCTCGCCGTCGGCCAGAATCATCGCCACCGCCGCCTGGCTCGGATGCGCTTTAAATTCAGCGGCCCGGTGAGAACGTTCTTCAATGGCCGCACGTATATCGTCAATCGTTAGCATGGTTTAAGAATGTCTTGTCATCGTTGTGGCGTCAACTGTCCCGTGACTTGCTTCGTGATGGGCAGCGTTGTTCAGTGCGCAGTATGATGATTAGCTGGCGCGGCCTATCGGCTCTGTTTGAGCCGGTTTCTTGCCAGCACCCAGCGGTGTACTTCACTGGGGCCTTCGTAGATACGCATCAGTCGCACGCGCTGCGCCATCAGTTGCAGGGGCAGCTCTTTAGTCATGCCCATGGCGCCGTACGTTTGCATGGCCCAGTCAATGGCGTCGGTGGCCAGCTCGGTGCCGTAGAGTTTGATCATGCTGGCCTCGGTGCGCACATCGCCACCCGCGTCCTGTTTGCTGGCCGCCTGCCAGAGCATCAACTGCAGGCAGTGGGCGCGGGTCTCGATATCGGCAATCCACCATTGAATGGCCTGGCGATCGGCCAGTGGTGCGCCAAAGGTGACCCGTTGATTGGCGTGTTCGCAGAGCATATCCTGCGCGCGGCGGGTCATGCCCAGGCACCAGGCACCCATCTGCAGGCGCCGCACAATCAGGCGTAATTGCATGGGGGCGAAGCCCTGACCCTCGACGCCAAGCAGCTGGCTGGCCGGAACCCGGCAGTTATCCAGCACCACCTCGTAGTTATAGTGCCCGCCAATCAGCAAGATCTTACGGGCGATTTCTAGCCCTGGCGTGCCTTTGTCGACAATAAATGCAGAGATGCCGCCGCGCGCGCCTTTCTTCGGGTCGGTCACCGCCATGACAATGGTGAAGTCTGCTCGGTCGACGCGACTGATCCAGATTTTGCGGCCGTTGATTACCCAGTCGTCACCGTCGCGAACCGCACGGGTAATCATGCCAGCTGGGTCCGCCCCGGCGCCGGGTTCGGAGATGGCGATGGCCGACACGGTCTCGCCGCGGGCATAGGGTTCGAGATAGCGGGTGCGCTGTTGCTCGTTTACGGTGGCCAACATCATATGCAGGTTTGGCGAATCGGGCGGAAAGGTGAACGGCGTTATGGTTCGGCCCAGCGCCTCGTTAACGCCCACTAGTGCCAGCGCGGGTAAATCAGCGCCGCCGGTTGCCTCGGGGCAATCCAGCCCCCACAGGCCCAGTTCACGGCACTTTTTGTGCAGGGGTGCCAGTTCCTCCTCGGTGAGCTCGTGGGGGCCGCCGTGGGCCTCTCGTTCCAGCACGGCGGCCTCCAGGGGCATCAGTTCGTTGTCGACAAATTTGCCGACGGTCTCATTTAACAGGCGGTATTCTTCATCCAGATCAAAGTTCACGGTGTTATCTCATCGTCGGTTAATAGTTGG
>JBFJZC010000057.1:0-11908 GCA_041622295.1 Porticoccaceae bacterium | reverse complement strand
CTCTCCGCGAACAGTGTTTGTGGCCCTTGCCAAGGTTCGCGACCTGGCAAGCAACACCGATATAGGCTATATCGGCAATATTTCTACCGGCGGTTTTATGCTTTTTGCGAACAGGGAATTTCCCTACCGTTCGCGTCGCCTGGTTTCTCTTAGTCTTCCCCATCCAACCCGAGGTATGGTGACTGTGCAGGCCGGCATCCGCATAGCCTGGCAAACCAAAGACGCACAGAAACCCCGCCAACAAAGTACCGGATGCCAGATTCTGGCGGTTGAACCGGCGGATCGCCTGGCGTTACTGCAAGCGGCCATGGCCTACGGTATGGCTGCCTGACCAGGCCCACATGCATTACGATGGAGCAGCAAAAATTATCTAGCCCGTAACCGGACGGTCGCAACTGAGACGTTAGCCGTCGCTTGCATTTACCCCTGTTCAATTATTGGCAACAACGCCCGAAGGCAATATGAATTCACCAGCACAACGCTCCCCAGGCAAATGGTTTGCCGTCGCTAGCCTCCTGACGCTGATTACTTTAACGTCGCTCATCACGGCCTGCAGCAACGCCTTACCCCGAGAAGAAAACAATGTCCGGTCGCGCTGGGGCAGTTTCGAGGAGGCCATGCAGGACTATGAAAAAATCAAACCCTATGAGACAACCAGCGAGGAACTAAAAGAACTCGGTTTCGATCCTTATGCACAACCCAACATCCACATCCTTTCGTATCTGGATATCATCCAGCGTTTTATGCCCAATCAATCCATCACACTGGATGACCTCGACCCCGCCGTAAGCTTTTGCATATCGTCACGCGCCAAATGTGTGGCCTATGAAGCGCAACCCCAAAGTACCAAAAGTAAACGCGTCGGTAATGTCGCTCTGGATATAATGACTTTCAGACGGCGGACGCTGGAGTCTGGCTGGTCCTTCTATGCGCTTATTCTTATCAACGACGGGATCGTCGTCTACAAGGTTTGGAGCGGGCAGCCCTTTGTCAGTGGTGAAAAAATCCGCAAGAATCCGCTCGGCCCACTGCAGGGCATCGATTCCGGAATACTAAAAGGTATCTAGTTAGCACCCAATCTCCCCGTTATTCTGGCACCCCACCCCACCCCGCACGGCCAGTGCGGGGTTCCTGGCGGTGAGATTACCGACTCAATTCAGCAATCTGTTCTAAAATGCCGTGACGGCATAAACAACTTGTGCTTGTACCGCCAGGCTCAAAGCAGTACCTTTAATTGACCTAACATTATTCAAACTCAAATACAGGTACGGGATTCCCAGTATTACGACGACCCACCCGCTCACGTCTAACTACAGGGCCAGTAACGGGTGATACAACCCGGTCGCCGCAACACCAGAACACCGAACACAGGAGGACGGCAGATGGCTACCTACGACACAATTATCAAAAACGGCACCATATTCGACGGCACCAGAATTCCGCGCTACAAGGCTGACATCGGCATCAAGGATGGCTTAATTGCCAAAATTGGTCGCCTCGATGGTGGCGACGCTGCCAAAGTGATTGACGCCGAGGGTAAGCACGTGTGTCCCGGCTTTATCGACCTGCACACCCATTATGATGCACAGCTTTTCTGGGATCCCTACTGTTCGTTATCCAGCTGGCACGGCATCACGTCTGTGGTAATCGGTAATTGCGGTTTTGGTTTCGCCCCTGTCGCGCCGGAGATGCGTGAGCGCTCAATGATGTCAATGACGCGGGTAGAAGCCATTCCCTTCGATTCCATGAAGGAAGGCATGCCCTGGGACTGGATTACTTTCCCCGATTACCTCGACAGCATTGACCGCACTCCCAAGGCCATCAATATCCTGCCCTATGTACCCCTGGCGCCACTTCTGGTCTGGGTGATGGGTCTGGAGCGTGCCAAAGCGGGCGAAATGCCAACACCGGAAGAGGAAGCCGAAATCATCCGCCTCCTTGAAGAATCCATGGATGCCGGTGGTTGCGGCTGGTCCGCGCAACGTCTGGCCCCAGGCTGTGGCGCAGATTTACAGCGCGATTACGACGGCACCCCCATGGCCACGGATGTCATGCACGACGAAACCTGTATTGCCCTGGCAAAAGTACTGGCCAGACGTAACGAAGGTTTTATGCAGGTCACCATGCTCAGTGGCAATGACCCGGCGAAAGACCGCGCGCACATGGAAAAGCTGGCCGAAGTGAGTGGTCGACCGCTGCTTTATAACGTGGTTCAGGCTGTCGCCAACGACCCTAGCGTACATCGCGATACACTGAAGTGGCTCAGCGAATGTCATGCCCGTGGCAATAAGGTTTATGGCCAGGGCCTCACTACTGATTGTGGTTTCACCTTTGCCCTGGACGAGTGGAACCTTTGGGATGACTCGGAAGCATGGCGTGAGGCGACCACGGGCACTTTCGAAGAGCGGCTACAGAAAATGGGGGATCCGGCCAGACGCCAGGGGCTTAAGGATAACCCGCCCGGAATGTCTGCCACCGGCGCCATTGAGGATGTCGTGCTGGTCCGCCCTAACTCAGATAAATTTGCAGAATTTAAGGATCATAAAATAGGCCTGATCGCCGAGAAGACGGGCAAACACCCGGTAGATGCCATGCTCGATATAGCGGTGGGCACCAACCTTAAAGCGGAATTTTTTGCCATGCTGCCTAATGGCGGTAACCTCGAATACATGAAAGAGATTATTGATGATCCTTTTATCACCTTCGGGGTTTCCGATGGCGGCGCACACACGCGCTTTCTCACCGCGGGTCGCTACCCAACCGAAGCCATCGCCAAATATGTTCGCGAACACAAGATGTTGACGCTGGAAGAAGTCCACTGGCGCTTAAGCGCCCTGCCTGCAGCCCTGGCCGGGTTTAACAATCGCGGCACCTTACGTGAAGGCGCACCGGCCGACGTTGTCGTCTATGACTACGAGAATCTCGAAATCCTCGACGGTGAAGTGGTTCACGATATGCCGGGTAACGAATGGCGTCGCGTACAACGGGCGAAGGGTTATAACTACATCCTGGTCAACGGTGAAGTCACCATCGACCACGATGAAGAAACCCATAACTATTCCGGGAAATTACTGCGCCACGGCGATGGCTGATAAACGGTACATCTAGCCCATAAAAAAAGCCGACTTTGCAGGTCGGCTTTTTTTATTCTTCCGGTCAAGGCTTAGCCAGGCACGCTAACCTTTAATAATGGCCATTTGCTGCTTTAGCAGGTCTGTGGGCAGGTGGTTTTCCAGGGTAATGCGATCCACCAGCTGGCCATAACGACGCTTTATCTGCTCCGCCACATGCAGAGGTTCGCCCACCACGGCGAACGTTTCCAGCATTTCATCACTGATCAATTCCGGCATTTTGTCCCAGCCGTTGTTTTTAGATAAATGATTCAGTTTCGGCTGCAAATCCTGCCAGTCGTGACATTCAAGAACGGGCTTATAGGCGGGCGTTGACGCATAAAACGAAATTCGATAACGCACCTGAGCTTTGGCGGCTTCAAATTCTTCTTCCGTTTGGCCGGTAATCACAAAGGGCGGGAACGAGACATCAAAGTCCTCGCGGCTTCTACCCTCAGCCGCCAGGGTTTTGTCTATACCGGGCAGAATCTTTTCCTCAATGTATTTTTGCGTGCCGAAGGTATGAATAATAATGCCGTCGGCTACTTCAGCAGCGGTCCTGATCATCAGCGGCCCAACCGCCGCCATCACCACTTTGGGACGGCCGTATTCAATGTTCTTTGGGCTAAAGTCGGGCGTCATGAGCGTGTGCTTATAACAGTCACCCCGGAAGTTAAGTGGTTGCCCCTCGTACCAGTTATCCCATATCGCATGCATGGCACGAATAAATTCACTCATCTGTTTCGCCGGGCCATGCCAGGGCATACCAAAGCGCTTGGTGATATGCGCCTGAATTTGCGAACCAAGGCCGAGGGTAAAACGCCCCCTGGAAAAGGCATTTAAATCGTGGGCCGTGTAGGCAGTCGTCATCGGGCTACGGGCAAACGCCACGGCGATGCCGGTGCGCAGCTCAACCCGATCGGTAGCATCTGCGCCCATGCCGACCACCAGGAAGGGATCATTCTGGATTTCAGCGGTCACCACACCGTCAAAACCCTGCTCCTCAAATAGCCTATATCGACCCTTAATCTCGTCGATATCATCAAGCTGATCACCAAAACTAAAACTACTGTCTATTTTCATAGCGAACCCCTTTAATTACTTTTTCGGCAAGCCGACCAGTGTACAAAATATCGCGCCGCACCGACCGGTCGGTGTTTTCCCTCATTAGTCGCACATAAGCCCCTGCGACCGTTACCCCACACCAAGTATCCACCCTTCCAGCCTTGCCTGCCGTTGCTCTGGCAGGGTCAACGGCGGATTAAAATATCGGCCTAACGTGCCCCGTCGATCGGCCTCCTGCAACCATGCCGCAATTGACCAGGCATCGTGTTCATCAGGCGTACGCTTGTTCCTGGCATAACGCCTTTTGTACAAAGCCGGATAGGCCTCAACAATTGCTGAGCATCCTTCCGGCACTTCAAAACCGTCAAAAGGCCAGAAGTGCACACGCGACGGCGCAACCTGTCTCAACCACAATAGCCACGGCAAACCCGCATGCGTCGATTTGGCGACAGAGCCCTGCACGTCAAACTGAAAAGCGCTTTTTGCGGTGGCGGTCCACTGTTCACACAATCTGAATTCAGAGGGCCTGCCCGTGCGGATATTGCCCTCACGGAGGAAATCGACGTAGGTATAGTCCTCATGGCTGGGCCAGTGGCGCATAAAGTCCTGTAAAAACGCATCCCAGCTTTGCAGATCGTAACGCTTCATATAGCTCAGGGGCAGCGAGAAATTATGGTCAATGCCGATAATCACCGGCTCACCTAACCCCAGGGCTTGCTGACAAAACTGTGCCACCTCTTTGCGTGACCAGTTTTTTGCACCCGCTGCCGGTGTTGCGATTTTTTGTGGTTCACTGCCGAGCCGAGCTGCAAATACCTGTAAGGCCTTAAGTCGGCTTTCGGGAGTCTGGGCGCCCGAATAATCGATGCCGATATAGTGCTGAAATCTCACGTACGCCCCTCCATCCTCGCAAATACGCCCGGGCAACTGTCAGGCGGGCAATCAATATTGCCAGCAGCCAAGGGAAACGCGCTCCCGCGCTGCCGTATCTCTACGGGTTGCCACCTGGCTAAAGCCACTCGCATCCAACAAGGTTCTTATCTGATGGCCCTGTTGATAACCATGCTCCACTATTAGCCAGCCACCCCTGATCAGATGCTGGCCCGCATTTGTAACAATAATTTCGATATCGGCCAGGCCGTTACGCTCAGCAATCAATGCAGATACCGGCTCGAAGCGCACGTCCCCTTCACGCAGATGCGGGTCATTCAGTTCAATATAAGGTGGATTGCTAACAATTGCGTCAAACCGTTGATCAGTAAGGGGCTCAAAGCAGTCGCCCTGCGCAATCGACACATTCGCCAGGCCCAGGTCATGGCAGTTTTTTTTCGCCAGCTCGACAGCCTCAACAATAATATCAACGGCCAGGATCTGCCAACGTACTCTCTCGCTGGCCAACGCCAGCGCAATCGCGCCGGTGCCCGTACCGAGATCAAGGACGCGAGCTTCGGGCCGGTCAATCAACTCAAGGGTGGTTTCAACCAGCAATTCGGTTTCGGGGCGAGGGATAAGCGTACTGGCATTAACGTGTAACGACAGCGACCAGAAATCTTTCGTCCCGACCAGATAAGCCACCGGCTCGCCCAGCATCCGGCGTTCCAGTAAGCGTTCAAATGTCCGCACCAGGTGCGTTTCAACCACCCGCTCCGGCCAGGTATAAAGGTAACTGCGGGACTGCTGAACAACATGACAAAGCAGTACCTCGACGTCCAGTCGTGGCGTATCACTGCCGCTCACGAGCTTTGATGCCCTGCTCAACAGTTCGGCGATGGTTGTTTCGTGACTGGGCATGAAGGGGCTCGGGATACAGCGACTCGACCTCAACTAGCCAGCGCGGTCAGCTGCTCTGCCTGATACTCACGAATTAACGGCTCAATAATTTGATCGAGATAACCCTGCATGATCTCTTCAATTTTATACAGAGTTAGGTTAATGCGGTGGTCAGTCACCCGAGCCTGGGGGAAATTGTAGGTGCGAATCCGCTCCGAGCGGTCGCCACTACCTACCAGACTACGGCGCAAATCCGATTGCTCCTGCGACTGCTGCTGCTGCATGCCGCTAAGAATACGCGCCTGCAGCAGTGACATGGCCCTGGCCCGATTTTTGTGTTGGGAGCGTTCATCCTGACATTCAACCACGATGCCCGTCGGCAGGTGGGTAAGGCGAATAGCGGAGTCGGTTTTATTGACATGCTGCCCACCCGCCCCAGAGGCCCGGTAGGTATCAACCCGCAAATCTGCCTTGTTGATTTCTATGCCTTCAATTTCATCCACCTCTGGCAGGATAGCTACTGTGCAGGCGGATGTGTGTACGCGCCCCTGAGACTCCGTTGTCGGCACCCGCTGCACCCGGTGTGCACCGGATTCAAACTTAAGCTGAGAGTAAACATCCCGACCGACAATGCGGCTGATGATTTCTTTATAGCCGCCATGCTCGCCAAAGCGTTCGTTGATGATCTCTACCTTCCAGCCACGGGATTCGGCGTAACGGGAATACATACGAAACAGGTCACCAGAAAAGATTGCCGCCTCATCACCGCCGGTGCCGGCGCGAATTTCCAGAAACACATTACAATTGTCGTTAGGGTCTCTGGGCAACAGCAGCTTCTGCAATGCCTCTTCGAGATCGACCAGCCTAACCTCCCCCTGGTTGACCTCTTCCCGTGCCATTTCACGCATCTCGGCATCGCTGTCCTGAAGCATTAAACGCGCCGCCGCAACATCATTGGACGCGCGCACAAAGCGTTGGTAGGTTTTGGCGATTGGCTCGAGCTCTGCGTACTCCTGCGATAGCTTGCGGAAGTTGCTCTGTTCGGCTATCACGTCGGCATCACTGAGCAGGTGGCCAACCTCGTCATACCGCTCAGCAAGGTGATCCAGACGGGCAAGTAACGATGCTTTCATTCGTCATCCTGATGATCAATAGCGCTGGTCTGATCCAGCGGATCCGGTAAACCAAAAAGTTCGTGGGTCCAGCGAATATGTTCGTGCCGGCCCAGTTCACCGGCTTGCTTAAGCCGCGTCGTGGGCGTGTGCAGTAATTTATTGGTCAGGCCGTGGGCAAGCTGGCGCAGCACCTGTTCCGGCGCCAGACCCTGATTGAGGGCCACCAGTGCCCTGGCCAGTTCTGCATCGCGCACCGCACCGAGCGTATCGCGAAACGCGCGAATCGTACCCACAGCCTGCTGCCCACGCAATTGCTTTTGCCAGTTTAGGACACCCGTGTCGATAATTACTTCAGCCTCACCCGCGGCATCTTCGCGCTGCTGAAGGTTGACTTCTATAACCGACCGGAGATCGTCCACCGTATACAGATACACATCATCAAGCCGAGCCACCTCAGGCTCGATATCCCTGGGAACGGCGATATCGAGCATAAATATGGGCTTACGTTTTCGCTTCTTCAAGGCCGACTCTACAGCGCCTTTGCCGAGTATGGGCAGCTGGCTGGCAGTGGCCGATATAACGATATCTGCACGATGGAGGTAATCGGGAATTTCAGACAGTAATATTGCCTGTGCTGAAAAGATTTCTGCCATTTCCTGAGCCCGAGCCAACGTGCGGTTAGCGACGATGATCTCGCCTATACCGTGTTCTCGTAAATGGCGGGCCAGCAACTCAACGGTTTCACCACCACCTATCAACAAGGCGCGAACGTCTTGCATGCGGGTAAAAATCTGCTGGGCCAGACTAACCGCCGCGTAGGCAACGGACACCGGGTTTTCGCCAATGGCCGTTTCCGTGCGCACGCGCTTGGCTGTGGCAAACACCTGCTGGAACACCTGACCGAGTTGCCCAGACAACGTGCCTGCCTGCTGCGCCACCGCAAAGGAAGATTTCATCTGGCCAAGAATTTGCGGCTCGCCGAGCACCATGGAATCAAGCCCACTGGCAACTTTCATCATATGACGCACTGCAGCTTCGTCCTCAAATGCGTAGCTACTCTCTCTCAGTGTCTGCACCGCCAGATGGCGTTCAGTCGCCAGCCATTCCAGCAACGCACCAGCCGTCGTGACGCCATTGGCGTAAAGTTCAGTGCGATTGCAGGTCGATAAAATTGCGAAATCCTCAATACCGAGGCTGGCCAATCCGTCAGTCAGACTCGTCATCATCAGCTCGGGCGCAAAGGCCACCCGTTCACGAATGTCCAAATTCGCTGTGCGATGATTGATTCCTAACGCTATCAAGGGCATAACCGACCAGTATCTGCTGTCATCTGCTGTTTAATGGCCCGGCGCTGAAACAAAACAGCGCATCACTGTCATAAGTGTACTTGCTATAATAGGCTCACTGACCGGAGAGTACTTTAACATGCGCGTGAGAGTCTTACTGTTGAGCCCAATACTGGCTAGCCTGGTATTGCTCACTGCTTGCGCTACTGAACAAGCCACGCGCGATAAAAGCCACACTGGGGGCACCGGGGCTAAAGCAGCGGCGGCCACCGCTCGTTCGCAACCCGAAAAGGGCAACGACGACACAGAACAGGATTATCCCGTTCGACCCTTTTCAACACAAACGTTTTACGAGTTACTGGTCGCGGAATTTGCCGGTGTACGCGGCGACCTCAATACGGCTCTGGACATCTATATCGATCAGGCGCAAAGCACTCGCGACCCAAATGTGATTCAGCGGGCGGCTCAGACCGCATCGTATCTGAATGACAAGGCTGCGCTCGAATCATTGAGCAAGCTGTGGGTTGAAATCGATCCCGACAGCAGCGAAGCCCACAAACTGGCATTTTATTTTCGATCGCGCAGCGGCGATGTTGAAGCAGCCTACACCAGCGCCCTGCACCTGTTTCAACAGGGCCAGGGCGAGGCCCTGATGTCACTGCCAATTTTCACCGAAAAATCAGCTGCCCCGCAGCGGGCGCGGTTGTTAAGCGAATATACCGAGCTCGAACACAGCTACCCCGCTAATCGGGACGTCCTGCTCGGCAAAATACAACTGGAAGGCCAACAGGGCGATATCAACGCATCATTAAAAACCGGCAAAAAACTGCTCAAGCTAGAGCCAGACAACGAATACGCTCGTCTGGCTATTGCCCAGCTATTTTACAAACAGGACGAGCGCGAACAGGCGATAAAGACCCTCAATCAGGGTCTTCGCCTTAATCCCGACAGTAAAAAATTGCAACTGCAGCTGATTCGTTTCGTCGCCGACACAGATCTCGCAGAAGCTCAAAAAAGGATGACGCAGCTGGCGGCAGACCATGACGATGATTTTGATCTGCAATATTCCCTCGGCCTGCTTAACAAACAGCAGGGTTTACGCGATGAGGCGCGAGATATTTACCGCAAGATGATCAGCCAGAATAGACGCGTCGCGGATGCGCACTACCAACTGGCGGTAATGGCTGAAGAGGAAAACCACCTGGCCGAAGCCATGACCCACTACCTGATGGTCGGGGAGGGCAACAACCTGTTGCCAGCCGCCGCCCGCATGACGCAGATCATGGCCGCTAACAATCAGCTCAACGAAGCCCGTCTTTACCTGCATCGACTTCGTCTCGAACAGCCAAAATTGACGGTGCCGCTCTATCGTATGGAGTCTGAGCTGTTGATGAATATGGACCACTACCAGAGCGCGCACCAGTTACTGAGTGAAAGCCTCGAACAAAACCCCGATAATTTTGATCTGCTCTATACCCGCTCGCTGGTGAGCGAAAAACTGAATGATATCGTCGGTATGGAGCGAGATTTACGCGCCATTTTACGTCAGGATGCCAATAACGCATCCGCTTTGAACGCCCTGGGTTACTCGCTGGCGAATCACACCAATCGACTCGACGAAGCGCTGGTATTTATACGCCAGGCGTTGGCCATTAATCCCAACGACCCGGCCATTATTGACAGCCTGGGCTGGGTTTTATATAGGCAGGGCAATACTAAAGAAGCACTGATCCACCTGCGCCGGGCGCTGGCTACCATGCCCGATCCGGAGGTCGCTGCCCACCTCGGTGAAGTGCTGTGGATGAGCGGGGAGACCGAGGAAGCCACTCGCGTATGGCGTAGCGCGCTAGAGCGCGATCCTGACAGCAAATACCTGCTCGATACCCTGAGCAGACTAAAGGTAAAACTCTGAGTGCGGTCGGTGAGGCTTGTCTGCATCGCGGTCTGCGCAGGCGTTTTTCTCCTGCTCAGCGCTTGCGCTCAGCAAACCATACGTACCCACGAAGATAAAAACCAACCTGCGCCCGCGTCGTGGGCCGCCCACAAAAAACAGATGCAGGCCATCACCCAGTGGCATATGAAAGGCAAAATTGGTTACCGAAGCCCTGCCGATGGCGGTAGCGCCTGGGTAGACTGGCGTCAGCAGAACGATGAGTTTGAGATGTTCCTGAGCGGTCCTTTCGGCGCTGGCGTAGTGCGAATATTTGGCAACAAGCATTTCGCAACCCTCCGCCAGGCAGACGTCGAAGATATATCGACCCGTTCTGCAGCGGCTTTGACAGTCAAACTATTTGGCTGGCAGCTGCCGGTCGACGAATTAGCCTACTGGGTAAGAGGTATCCCGGCACCTCGGACGGCGGTCACAAGCCGTGCCTTCAATGCGGAGGGTCTGCTGGACAATTTTGAACAGACTGGCTGGCATCTGGAGCTGTCCCGCTACCGGGACACCGGCGCCGGCAAACTACCGGGTAAAGTGCTGGCGACCCACGACAAGCTGCGCTTTACGCTGGTTATCAAGGATCTTGACCTCACCGCTGACGATCGCCGCCAACTGTAATGTTACGGTTACCGGCTCCGGCCAAACTTAATCTTTTTCTCCGCATTACCGGCCGACGCGCTGACGGCTATCACAACATACAAACCCTTTTTCAGTTACTCGATTATGGTGATGAGCTGGAATTCAACTTGCGCGCTGATAACGCTATACATGTAACTACGCTCAGCACCAACAATCTCAATCAAGGTGGCGCGGTGACGCCGATTGATGCGCAAACCAACCTCGTTACGCGTGCGGCACGGCATCTGCAACAGGTGTCAGGCTGCACCCTGGGCGCGGATATAACGTTAACAAAACGCCTGCCCATCGGTGGCGGTCTCGGTGGCGGCAGCAGCGACGCCGCCACCACGCTTATCGGACTTAACCAACTATGGGGGCTTGGCTTCAGTATCGATATGCTGGCTGACATGGGGGTCACGCTTGGTGCCGATATACCTGTTTTTGTCCGCGGTCGCACTGCCTGGGCAGAAGGTATTGGCGACATACTTGAAGCCGTAGAAATGCCAAACCGGTGGTTTCTGGTGCTGGCGGCAAACTGTCAGGTCTCTACCGCAACGATATTCAATGACCGGGAATTGACAAGGAACTCACCGCCGATCACAATACGCGCCTTTCGTGGCCAGGGTGCCGAAAATGCCTGTCAGGCGGTGGTGGAAAAACGCCATCCCGAGGTAAAAAAGGCGCGGCTCTGGCTGGCAGGCTATGCTGCTGCACAGATGACCGGGACAGGCGCTTGCGTGTTTGCAAGCTTCGAGGATGAAACGCAGGCAGCAGCAGTGCTTGCGGAGAAACCCGAACACTGGCAAGGGTTTATAGCCCGGGGCATCAACCTTTCCCCGGTTCACCGCCGGTGACAAATGATTTTGCCACCCACGAAAATATTGAACTGCCAGTACTCGCTGTTGGGGCGTCGCCAAGTGGCTAAGGCAACGGGTTTTGATCCCGTCATTCGGAGGTTCGAGTCCTCCCGCCCCAGCCATTCTTGATGACCACTGATCGCGCTAT
>JBFJZC010000056.1:0-12222 GCA_041622295.1 Porticoccaceae bacterium | reverse complement strand
TACCTGATGAGACGAATTATTTCGATTTTGCTGGAAAATCAGCCAGGTTCGCTGTCTCGGGTGGTAGGGTTATTTTCGCAGCGCGGTTACAATATCGACACGTTGACAGTGGCGGCGACAGAAGACACCAGTCTATCGCGGTTGACTTTGACCACCAATGGTGACGATCTGAAAATAGAACAGATCACCAAGCAGCTCAACAAGTTGATAGATGTTGTCAAGGTGATGGATATCACCGAAGGCGCGCACATCGAGCGTGAGCTGATGTTGCTTAAAGTCAAGGCCAGTGGCGCATCGCGAGCCGAGGTGAAACGTTGTGTCGACATTTTTCGCGGCCAGATCGTTGACGTTGGGCCTACCGCCTATGTGGTTCAGGTGACAGGTAACAGCAGCAAACTCGATTCTTTTATTGAGGCGCTTGGCGACGCTGTTATTCTCGAAGTGGTGCGCACGGGTGTGTCGGGTATTGTCCGAGGAGAGAAATCTCTACGTCTCTGATTCAGACCGATGCGATCAGTTAACAGGACAGGTCTGTCGATGAGCCAAAGAGTCAAAGGGATAATAAGTTAGCGGGATAATAATTTAAGCTGAGACGCTGATTTAATCAGTAGTTACTACAACCAATCAAACCAGGTGAACGAACATGCAGGTGTTTTACGATAAAGATTGTGATGTATCCATAATCCGTGGCAAGAAGGTCGCCATAGTAGGTTACGGCTCCCAGGGCCACGCTCACGCGTTGAATCTGCGCGATTCAGGCGTGGAGAGTGTTGTTGTTGCGTTACGCAAAGGCTCACCGTCCTGGGCCAAGGCGGAGGCTGCAGGCCTGGCGGTAGCTGAGGTTGGTGAGGCTGTGCGCAATGCGGATGTGGTGATGCTCCTGGCTCCTGATGAGCATCAAAAAGCCATTTACTATGGTGATGTCGAGCCTAATCTCAAGCAGGGCGCGGCGCTGGCTTTTGCCCATGGTCTTAATATTCATTTTCAAATGATCGAGCCACGCGCTGATCTTGACGTAATTATGATCGCCCCCAAGGGGCCCGGTCACACCGTGCGCAGTACCTATGTTGAAGGCGGAGGCGTTCCGTCACTGATTGCGATCTACCAGGATGCTACTGGCAGCGCCAAGGACATCGCGCTGTCCTACGCATCCGCTAATGGTGGCGGGCGTTCAGGTATCATCGAAACCAATTTTCGTGAAGAAACCGAAACGGATCTGTTCGGTGAGCAGGCCGTGTTGTGTGGCGGGGCTACGGCATTGGTTCAGGCCGGTTATGAAACCCTCGTGGAGGCTGGATATGCCCCAGAAATGGCCTATTTCGAGTGCCTGCACGAGCTGAAGCTGATTGTCGACCTGATGTATCAGGGCGGCATCGCCGATATGCGTTATTCGATTTCAAATACTGCGGAATACGGTGACTACGTCAGTGGCCCCAGGATCATTACTGAGGAAACCAAGGCTGAAATGAAGCGTATCCTTGAAGATATCCAGACGGGTAAATTTGCGCGTGAGTTTATTCTCGACAATCAGGCGGGTAATCCGGTCCTCAAGGCTCGTCGCCGTCGTGCCGCTGAGCATCCTATTGAGGAAGTTGGTGCAAAATTACGCGGCATGATGCCCTGGATTGGTGCCAATAAGTTGATTGATAAAGCGCGCAACTAGTCGCCTTTATCCGCCGTTGATGAAGGGGCTTAGGGTGTCCTGCGTGACGGGGGTGTCAATTGAAACGGCAAGCTGGTGCTTGCCGTTTCGCGTTATACTGTGCAACGAATTGCGATGTGGTGCCCAATGTCAGTTGAATCGGATAAAGATACCAATAAGTTATTTCCACTAAACGCTGAAAGCGACGCAGATGGTTCGGAAGCGCCTGGGGCTGAACCAAATCGCCGTCGCCGCCGCGGTATTTATTTGTTGCCAAACTTACTGACTACTGGCGCCCTCTTCGGGGGCTTTTATGCGATTTTGTCGGCGATGAATGGCAAGTTCGAAGCTGCTGCAATTGCCATCTTTGTCGCCATGTTGTTCGACGGTCTTGATGGCCGAGTTGCTCGCATGACCAATACTGAAAGTGATTTTGGTGTGCAATATGACAGCCTGTCGGACATGGTTTCGTTTGGTGTTGCACCCGCAGTCGTGGCTTACAGCTGGATGTTATTCACGCTGGGTAAAGTGGGTTGGGCCGCAGCTTTTATTTATGCTTCGTGTGCCGCGTTGCGGCTGGCGCGCTTCAATACTCAGGTGGGCGTCGCGGATAGCCGTTATTTTGTCGGGCTCGCCAGCCCTTCCGCAGCGGGTCTGGTAGCGGCGATGGTCTGGACCGGTTACCAGGCTGAAGCGTCGCAAGCCCTCGCTGTCATTGCGCTTGTCGTCACCTCAGCGGCGGGTCTGTTGATGGTCGCCAGTCTGCGTTATCACAGTCTAAAGGCCGTAGACCTAAAAGGCCGGGTGCCGTTTGTGGTGATCTGCGCAGTGGTTGTTATTGTGGCTATCATTCTCATTGACCCACCTCGGGCACTGTTGTTGTTGGCGGTGATTTACACGCTGTCTGGCCCTGTGGCGTTTGTCTGGCGGAAATACCGCAGTGTTGACGAACCGAGTGAGAGCTAAGTTACCAGAAGCCACGACCATGAGGCCGGTTATCTGAGCAAATTGATGGGCAGTGGGGCGATAAATAAAGGTGGGGCTTGGCAGATGAGCAATAATCTGTTTGAATACCACGTCGTATGAAGTCTGTCTAAAAACTACGGTTTTGATATTTTAATCGCCATGGATAACTGGGTATTCACAAGCAGAACGATTGACCGCCGCCCCGCGTCGGTTGTGCTTGTCGCTGCCAACCTGCTTCTGCTTCTGCCCTGAGGGGCATCTTACTTCTACATCCCAATTTCTTTTTGCATATTCCCTTTGACACGGGGAGAATCCCTTTTAATTTCAGGCCCACAGCAGAGTGGGTAGCTTCGGAGTCTAACCATGGACAATGATAAGTTAATTATATTTGATACGACCTTGCGTGATGGGGAGCAAAGCCCCGGTGCGGCCATGACCAAAGAGGAAAAGCTTCGCATCGCCAAAGCCCTGGAAAAACTGGGTGTCGACGTGATTGAAGCTGGCTTTGCGACTTCAAGCCCAGGGGACTTTGCCGCTGTTAAAAGCATCGCTGAGACCATCAAGGATAGTATTGTATGCAGTCTGGCACGCACTACCCATAGCGATATTGAACGCGCTGCCGAGGCGCTGAAGAATGCCGTCGCTCCGCGCATTCATACCTTTATCGCAACGTCTCCAATTCACATGGAGTACAAGTTACAAATGTCGCCCAAGGAGGTGCTGGAGCAATCAATAGGCGCTATAAAAATTGCCAGAAACTTTGTTGACGATGTTGAATTCTCTCTTGAGGATGCCAGTCGCAGTGAATTCGATTTTATGTGTCGGGTAATAGAGGCTGTTATCAATGCCGGGGCTCGCACGATCAATCTCCCTGACACGGTCGGCTATGCTGAACCGGGGCAATACGGCGAGATGATCAGCCGTATTATCGCCAACGTACCGAATTCTGATAAGGCGGTATTCTCAGTGCATTGTCACAATGATCTGGGCCTGGCGGTAGCCAACTCGTTGTCTGCGGTTTTGCATGGTGCGCGACAGGTAGAATGCACCATTAACGGTCTTGGCGAGCGAGCTGGCAATGCTGCGCTTGAAGAAATCGTTATGGCGGTGCGAACCCGCAAGGATATATTCCCGGTGCAAACGCGAATCAACACCGAGCAGATCGTGCCTGTTTCGCGATTGGTATCAACCATTACCGGATTTCCAGTACAGCCGAATAAGGCAGTAGTCGGTGCCAACGCGTTCGCGCATGAATCGGGTATCCACCAGGACGGCGTCCTTAAATACCGCGAGACCTACGAGATAATGCGCGCTCAGGATGTCGGCTGGAATACTAACCGACTGGTGCTGGGCAAATTGTCTGGTCGGGCAGCGTTTACATCACGTTTGCAGGAGCTTGGTATAACCTTTGAAAGCAAAGCAGAAATGAACGAAGCTTTTATGCGTTTCAAGGACCTGGCCGATAAAAAGCGCGAGATTTACGATGAGGATTTACAGGCACTGGTTTCGGAAGTACAGATGGGTGAGGCTCACGAAAATTACAGCCTTGTCACCATGGATGTGTCGTCTAAAACTGGGCGGTCACCTCACGCGTCTCTGGTTTTACGATCGCACGGCAGTGAATACGAAGTAGAAGCGGACGGCGATGGTCCGGTTGACGCCGTCTTTAAGGCCATCGAAAAAATTGCCAAGAGCGATACCAACCTGAAGCTCTACTCGGTGAACGCAATAACCACTGGCACAGACTCCCAGGGCGAGGTAACTGTGCGTCTGGACAAGAACGGACGTATCGTCAATGGCCAGGGCGCCGATACAGATATCCTGGTGGCCAGCGCCAAGGCCTATCTGAATGCACTTAATATTCTGAGCAATCCTGATCGCCTCCATCCGCAGCGAGATGGCGTGTAAGGGCCGACGTTGTGGAGCCGGAACTGCGCGACTGGTATCTCGCTACCCTCGGTATCGTGCAGTACCGGTTGCGGTCTGCGGACAGGACTTGTTTCGCGGCAACTGACGCTGGCTTAAACGAGCAGGTAAATCTGGATGCGCCAGATGACGGAGTGGGAGCGGCCCAAGAGGCTATTAAGGAAGCCACCGGCTTGCCCGGGGCGAGGCAGCGACCGCCGCATTCGGTAAAACTCCCGGCTGAGAGTGAACTGTCGGCAAGCGTGGGGAGTGACGGAGGAAAGCTCGGCAAGGCTCCAGATGGCCTGCCGGAAGAGCTGGTCACGTTCCGTCTGGCTTGCTGGCGGCCCAGTGAGGATTTGCTCGTTATTGATTCGTGGCCACCTGGACGCGGTCAGGATCCACCGTTGTTGCAGTTACTGATGAATATATTACGTTCAGTACGGCGACTGCCGGAGAGTTTAAAGCCCGCGGAATTTATAGACTGGCCGATCCCCGGTGACTGGCTAATGTCTGAGAAGCGAGGTGTTGCTGCAGCTCAAGATCATGTGGCGATGTTCCTGCAGGGTCGTTATGAGCAGCAGCCCTTTAAGTGGCTGCTGGCGATGGGTGATGATCTGCACCGATATCTGACCCCGGACCAGGGTCAGACGAGCGCTGTGCGTCAGCGGCTGAGTTGTGGTGCAGAGGCCATTTTTACCCATTCGCTGACTAGTATGATCAGCGCGCCACAATGTAAAAAAGACGTGTGGGCGGCCATTCGTTTTTTGGGTCAGTCCTGAGTTTGTTGTGACTGTGCTGCGTGATGGATTTGCTATTCGAAAAGTTGCTGAAGCCGATCTGCCCTCACTCCTCAAAATAGAAAAGGAGGTGTCGCCTTTTCCCTGGAACGCACGGCAGTTTACTGACAGTATCCAGTCACATCAGGGTTACGTGCTGGTTAAAGGTAAACGAGTTGTTGGTCTTTTATTTTTCCATCAGGTACTTGATCAGGCGGAGCTGCTGAATATAGCCGTCAAGCCGAGTTTTCAGGGCGAAGGTCTTGGATCGTGTCTGCTGCTGTTTTGTCTCGATGTTGTACGAAGCTCAGCGACTCGTTTGTATCTTGAAGTGCGTGCAAGCAATTTCCCGGCTATTGGACTCTATTTGAAGAATGGGTTTAAGCAGATTGGTGAGCGACGCGCTTATTATCGAACGGATTACGCCAGGGAGGATGCATTGGTCATGGCCTGCGATTTCCCAGGGATTGTTAACGACTGATTTGCAGTGGGTCCTGGTGCTGAGGGCGTTTGACATCAAGTCCAGTCCGATTAAAAACTGACTCGACCAGCAATAACCAGGCGAACCTCGTAGCCGCGCCAGGTGGTGTAACAATTGGCCATCACGAGATGGCCTGTGAGTGTGTAGAATGAAGCAATCAACTGGAGCAATTCATGGATCTTGAAATACTTTGGTGGCAGTGGATGGTGCTTGGCATTGGCCTTGCCATACTCGAAATTTTCCTGCCCAGCTTTATAGCGTTATGGTTTGGCCTTGGGGCCATTGTCGTCGGTCTGATTGCCTGGCTGTTTCCTTCCATTAGCGTAGAGTTGGAAGTCTTGATATGGATTATTGCGTCCGGGATATTTGTGCTGAGTTGGTTCAGATACTTCAAACCCACCATGACCGATAAAACTAAAGCGGGGATCGCGCGGGATGCAGCCATCGGGGAAGCAGGTCGAGTTATCAAGCCACCGGTAGATGGTGGTCGCGGCGTCGTCCGGTTTAGCCTGCCAGTGCTGGGGGAGGATGAATGGGCCTTTATTTGCGAAAGTCCGGTCGCCGCCGGCGATAAGGTTGCTATCAGGGACTTTTCCGGGAATGCTCTGGTCGTCGAAAAGCTGGATACTTAACTCCCAGTTTTTCTTTTTTAGATTCGGCACTGAGACAGAAATGGCATCTATCTAATTTTACATTGATATAAGGAATATGAACCGATGAATGGAACAATTGTATTTTGGGCTTTATTGGCGCTGGCTGTCGTCACTGTTTTTAAAGGTGTCAAGCAGGTACCCCAGGGCAGCAAATGGGTGGTACAACGACTGGGTAAGTATCACCGCACCCTGTCACCGGGCCTGGAATTTATTGTGCCCTATGTTGACACCGTTGCTTACAAGGTAACTACCAAGGATATCGTACTTGATATCCCTTCCCAGGAAGTGATTACCCTGGACAACGTAGTCATCATTGCTAACGCTGTTGCATATATCAATATTCTATCGCCGGAGAAAGCGGTTTATGGCGTCGAGGATTATGAGATCGCGATCAGAACGCTGGTGCAGACTTCCTTGCGTTCCATCATCGGTGAAATGGCGCTCGATGCGGCCCTGTCCTCGCGAGACCAGATCAAGGCGAAATTAAAAGCGTCAATTTCGGATGATATAGCCGATTGGGGTATCACCCTGAAAACCGTGGAAATCCAGGATATTAATCCGTCGAGTACGATGCAGTCAGCCATGGAAGAACAAGCCGCTGCGGAGCGGCAGCGTCGAGCGGCTGTTACCCGCGCCGATGGTGAAAAGTCAGCGGCCATTCTCCAGGCTGACGGCCGCCTGGAGGCATCACGTCGCGATGCTGAGGCAAAAATTGTCCTCGCCGAGGCCACCACGGAGGCAATTGAAAGAGTCACAACGGCCGTTGGTTCAAACGATTTACCGATGATGTATCTATTGGGCGAAAACTATATCAATGCACTTAAGAGCCTTGCCGACTCAGATAATTCTAAGTTTATGATCCTGCCTGCGGACATTCCTGCGGCAGTACGGGGAATTATGGGCAGTTTAAAATAGCTGTTTGATTGAACGTTCAAAACCCCCTGTAGGTAGTTTGTCTAACGGAATTTATTTGTAATCGTAAATAGTGAGCCCCGTCAGCTTAGAGTCGACGGGGTTTTTTTTGTAGTTTCCGTTGCAGTGTGCGCCGGTGCATACCTAGTGCTCTGGCGGTAGCAGACACATTGCCATCATTTTCATCCAGAATGCGGTGGATATGTTCCCACTCAAGGCGATTGACGGAGGGCGGCGATTCTGCGATCTCGGTATCAGGGTCGCCAGCATTACCTTCAAAAGCTGTAATTATCTCCTTGAGGCTAGCAGGCTTACAGAGATATTGGTCGGCACCGAGTTTAATCGCTTCGACCGCAGTGTTAATGCTTGAGTAGCCGGTCAGAATAACGATTGATACAGAGGGGTTAACTGCTTTAAGTTGCTCGATAAGATGCAGGCCGGAGTGTTTGTCCAGCTTGAGATCAAGAATGATACGCCTGGGTTGGTGCACTTTATTTGCTGCGAGGGCTTCCTGCGGGTTGTTCGCGATGTGGGTGATGAGATTCAGTCGGACTAAACTACGGGCCAGGGTTTCAGCGAAGACTTCATCGTCATCGACAACCAGGTAGTCACATTGTCGAGGTTTATTTGCTGTCATCGGTTTTTAATGCTCCCTGGGTTCAACTCATAAAGCCTGTACGTTTTTGAGAGGTAAAACCACAGAGGTGAGCAAGCCGCCTTCAGCGATATTTGTCAGGCTGACCTGGCCGCCATGGCGGTTCAGGCTGTTATGACTGAGGAATAGGCCGATGCCCATACCGCCGGGCTTGTTGCTGGTGGTGGGGCGGCCGAGTTTCTCGGCTTGCTCGGGGGTGATACCTGGGCCGTGATCGCGAATCTCCAGATGGAGTTCTCGATGATCCCAACCAATATTGATCTCTATTTGTTGGAGGCTGGCGTCAGCCGCGTTGTTGAGCAGATTCTGTAAAGATTGTTGGATTACCGGGTGGAAGCAGGCGCTGATTGGCGGACAGTTGTCAGCCATTGTTAATGTCGGATGGACGTCGGGACGGATCAGCTGCCAGTTGTCAATTAAGTCGGTCAGATAAGTGGAGACTGAAATCGGGGCCTCTCCCTCTTCGACAACACTTGCCGCGCGAATAAGATTTTGGAGGGTTTTGTGGCAACGCTGAATTTGTTGATTGAGAGTACGGAGGTCCTTCAACTGCGCTTCATTTAATTGACTGTCTTCAAGGTCGTCGATAATCAACTTCATGGTGTTGAGCGGTGTGCCCAGTTCGTGAGCGGCGCTGGCTGCCTGGGTGGCAATGGCGAGTAGCTGCTCATCCTGCATTTGTTCTTCTTTCTGAGCGCTAAGTTCGACTTCCTGTCGGCGTAGGGCGTCGGCCATACGTACTACAAAGTAAGTGATCAAGCCTGCGCTGAGGGCGAAATTAATCCACATCCCTAGTATATGAAGGTTGCCAGTATGGAGCGTTTCCAGCGCCGCATTGGCACTGTCATGGGCAGAGTGTGGCGCCAAACTTTCTATGGGGTGGTTAAAAAATACCAGGCTGCTATAGGCTGCCAGCGATACGCCGGTCAGGCTCCAGGTCATGACGGCAGGCAGGGTAATGGCGGCGATACTGATCGGCACCAGGTAGTAGGAGATGAAGGGATTAGTCGCCCCGCCGCTGAAGTACATAACAGAGGTGAGGGCAAAAATATCAACTAATAAATGGCCGCAGAATTCGTTTTCTGAAATGGGTGTTGATAAATAGCTGCGCCAGTGAGTGAGTACGGTAACGGCGGTAAAAAATAATACCAGGTAGGTGATGGTGGTGAGGGGCAAGCCCAGGTGATAAATCTGGCTGAAGAAAAATAGCGAGAAAACCTGTCCAGCGATGGCGATATAGCGAACAGTGGTGAGTCTGCGCAGATTTTGCCGTGCAGCAGAGATATTGGCTGAGGTGTTTCTCATTCGTCCATGCTAACAAATAGCCTCGAATCTACCCAGCGTTGAACTCGAATCGTTCGGCCATTACTGGGTAATCCAGGCAATGGTCGAGTGGGTCATGTCCGTCGAGCTAATCCCGCAAAGTTAAGGCCGCAAAGCTAAGCCCATAAAACCGCCGATTGCTACCAGCTTATATTCATAGCGATGAAAAGGTTGCGTCCTCGGCCGGGAAGCCGCTCACCAGGGGCGATATCGCTGTCGCTGTTGCGGCTGTAGCCAGACAGGTGATCGACATAATTGTTGTCGAGCAAATTATCGACGCCGGCGCTGATCTTGAATTGCTTACTGACACGATACTGGCCCTGGAGGTTGAGCACACCGTATCCGGCGGTTTCCTGTTCATCGTTATAGCGCGAGGTTTTCGATTGTTTTGCGTATAGCACCGATTCCAGACCAGCGCTAAAGGCGGCTTTTTGCCAGCTCACCGCCAGGGAGTGATTCAGAGGGGCGATACGATAAAGATTGTCGCTATTGTCTTTGTCTTCGCCGCGCACGTAGCTGAGCACGCCGTCTAAACGCCAGTTGTCATTCAGTATCAGGCCATAACGACCATCAAAGCCGTAGAGTTCGGCGTCGATATTATTGAATTGCAGAGGCGCCTGGCCGCTCATCATCGTCGCGAGCATATTGGCGCTCATGTTGTTTGACGGTGTGCCCTGGATGAAATCATCCACCTTGCGAAAAAATGCCTGACCACTGGCATAGACATTTCCCGCCTGCCAATCCAGCCCCGTGTTGATCTCGTAATTGACCTCGCTATCCAGGTCGAGATTGCCGATATAGGAGCGTCCGTCGGCGAGGCCACCCGTGGCTTCCAGGGGCAACCATAAATACAGCTCCTGATAGGACGGGGCGCGGGTCTTCCGGGCGATGTCGATATTAAGACCTGTGGTGTCGCTCAGCGGCCTGCTGGCTTTGACGACGATATCGATATTGTCGAAGCTCTGAACACGCTCACCATTGTTAAGGCTACCTGCCAGCCCGTCTGCCAGGTTTTGCATCATTGGCATCATGCCACCGACAGAGACTTCGTCACTGTCCATATTGACTCGGTTGTAACGCAGACCAGTCTCGGTTTGCCATTGCTGGGTAATGTGTTTCCACTCTGCAAACAGGCCATAAATATCTCTCTCAGCCTCTGAGAAGTTCCGCACCGCAAACATGGGCATATTGGGGTTGGTGATCAGGGCATCATGGACAACCTTAGCGCCGTCAATACCCACAGTGAGGGCGTCATCGCCAAGGGGAACTTCAACGCTGCCACCCCAGCTGAATTGCCGCCCGGTGGCATTATTTTGTCTATACATCATGGGATTGGCATTGCTACGCAAAGAAAAGTTATCCATGAGGTGATCGACATCGCTATAGCCCACTCGCGTACGGAAAGTCATGCCCTGATAGTCAGTCGTAGCTTTTAAGTTGCCGATGTCAGTGTGGATATAAATAATATCCATTGGCAGGGCGGGAGTGCCGGTATCGTTGGTATCCAGTTTGCCGCCCGATAAAGTGACGTTGCTCGCTTCATCTTGCCAGGCGTAGCTCAGGTCGTAACGCTCTCGACGATAGCCGGTGTCGGCGAGCTTGTCCCCCTTACCGCTTTCCCCGTCGCTACCCTCGTCATAGGAGGCTAAGGCCGCTAGCTTATGATGATCGTTCGCTATGACTGCTTTTAAGCCGTGATTGAGACCGTCATCGAGCGTCCCGTAACGACTACTGATGGCGCCTGAGGTTTCGGTGTCCTCTGTGTCAGCAAATTCGCCCCGATCAAGCGTAGCGACGATATGTCCACCAATGGCTTCCTGGCTGACCGAGACGGGCGCTATACCGGGTGTTACTTCTAGTGATTTGAGCAGTAGCGGGGGAGCGTACGACAGGGGGGCATCCATAGCGTTGGGGCCGCCACTGAGTACTGCGTCGTTATCCATAGACACCGCGACCCGATCACCAAACAAACCGCGGTACTGGGCGATGCCGGTAATCGGGCCGTTACTATTAATATTGGCGCCAGGCACTGATTTGAGCAGACTTGCGCTGTCGGTATGAGACACTGCTATCGGTCCAGACGCTGGAAAGATGGGTGAACTCTCCTCGCCCTGAACTATTATTTCTTCGATCACGGCTTGGTCGGTACTGGCAAGTATTTCGCCGACCATTGGTAATGCTAATGAGGCAATTACCGCCTTCAAAAATATTTTTTCCATACCGCTAGCTCCGCTCGGTTTCGATAATTGAATACTACGTGCGAGCGGGGACATTGCCGATGTGACATATTGTCGCACTGGATTTTTGAATGAATAATTTGCTGGCCGGATTTTCAAGCTCGGCGCTTGTGTGAGCGGTAGAGGAAGCAATAGTAGAAGGGACAAGCAAAGCTCTCGAGGCTATAATGCGCGGCCCAGTCGCTTTGATCGTTAAATCCGTGTTTGTCCTATGAGTTCATACCAGGAATATCTCGCCCGAAGGCGAACCTTCGCCATCATCTCTCACCCGGATGCTGGTAAGACCACTATGACTGAAAAAATGCTGCTGTTTGGCCACGCCATTCAGGTAGCGGGAACAGTCAAAGGTAAAAAAAGCGACCGCCACGCGACGTCTGACTGGATGACCATGGAGCAGGAGCGGGGCATTTCGGTTACCTCATCGGTCATGCAGTTTCCTTATCATGAACGCATCGTTAATTTGCTTGATACACCGGGGCACGAAGATTTTTCCGAGGACACTTATCGCACACTGACAGCGGTCGATTCTGTACTGATGGTCATCGATGGCGCCAAAGGTGTGGAGGCTCGCACCATTAAGTTAATGGATGTGTGCAGGTTGAGAGATACGCCGATAATAAGTTTCATCAATAAAATGGATCGTGATATCCGTGACCCCATTGAAGTACT
>JBFJZC010000055.1:0-12269 GCA_041622295.1 Porticoccaceae bacterium | reverse complement strand
ATATCCACCGTTTTACCTACCGCAACATCGGCGATGAGCTGCTCTGGGTCAACAGCATGCCCTGCGTCCTGGGACGAGATGAGGATATTCCGCTCGCTGACTATGGAACATCCAATATAGGCCGCATGAAAAAGATCTATCGTGAAGGCCTGGGCAATCGTTACGGTCGCCTTATGCAGACGATAGCTGGCATCCATTACAACTGGTCTTTACCCGATGATTGCTGGCAGATACTCAAAGATGAGGAACAGCATAGGGGCTCACTGCAAGACTACAAAACAAAACGCTACTTTGGCCTGATACGTAACTTCCGCCGCCACTTCTGGTTGTTGTTGTATCTTTTTGGTGCCGCACCGGCCGTGTGCCGGTCCTTTGTCGCCAATAGAACACATCAACTACAACCGTTTAACAACGACGCCCATAGCCTGTATTTGCCATACGCGACGTCCTTGCGTATGGGTGATCTCGGCTACCAGAGCCAGGCTCAGGAATCTCTGGTCGTTTGTTACAACGACCTGACGACGTATATTGAGAATTTGCGCAGGGCCCTGACGACGCCTTATCCACCCTATGAGGAAATTGGTGTGAGGGACGCCGTCGGCAGTTACCGCCAGCTCAACTCTCACCTGCTGCAGATAGAAAACGAGTTTTACAGCACCATTCGACCAAAACGGACTGTCGACAGTGGTGAAACTCCGCTGCGGGCGCTGTGGGAGAGGGGTATCGAATACGTGGAGATCCGTTGCGTCGACCTTAACCCCTATCTCCCGGTCGGAATCGATGCCGAACAGATGTACTTTATGGAAGTTTTTCTACTGCACTGCTTACTCACTGACAGCCCGCCGACGGATGATCGCGAATACCATCAGGTGCTGGAGAATCAGCGCCGCATGGTGTCCCGGGGCCGCGACCCCGAACTGACCTTACTTCGTGGCGATAGCGACGTGTCCCTGCAGAACTGGGCGGCAACCCTGAACAGCGATCTAACGCGTGTTGCTGATTTGCTGGATCTAAATATGGCCGAGCCTGTTCATGGTCAGGCAGTCAAGAGCCTCCGCAAACGCCTCGACGACCCGCAACGGACGCCCGCCGCTCGGTTGCTGGATGAAATGAGAAGTTCTGGCAAAACCTATTTTCAGACAGCGCTTGACCACGCTCGCCTGCACCGGGATTATTTCCTTGCTACGCCGCTCGACACAGCGCAGACGCAGGTTTTTGAAAACCTCGCCCGCGAATCGCTGGCGCAACAACGCGCCATTGAAGGCGCTGACAAGATAGGATTCGACGAATTTCTGGCTAACTTTTACGCGCAGTACCAATTTAGCCTGGCCGAATGAATTACCTGGCGCATCTGCTGCTGTCCGGACCCAGTCTCGACAGACAGGTCGGCGGACTACTCGGGGACTACGTCAAAGGCCCGCTGCAGGGCGCTTATCCGCCACCCATAGAACAGGGCATCCTTCTGCACAGACAGATCGACTCAGTAACCAACCGGATGCCGCAAGTCACCAATCTATGCATGCTATTCGCACCCCCCTGGCGCCGCTACGCAGGCATTGTGATCGATATAACTTTTGATCACTTCCTGGCCCAGCACTGGCACGAATATCATCCGAGGACGCTTGATGAGTTCTGCGCAGTTTTTTACCAGCATTTACAGTCACACCACAACTCGCTACCAGAACCAGCGCGCCAATTCAGTATGCGTGCCCCCGGGCTGCGGTGGCTGGAAAGCTACGCCGATGCCGATGTCGTGCCACTTGTTCTGCACCGGGTCGGACAGAAACTACGAAAACCTGTCGCCCTCGGTGAGGCCTGGCCCCTCGTGTTAGCACATAAGGCTTATTTCATGGAAGAATTTAACTCTGCCATGGCGGAGCTGACAGTTTTTGCACAACGCTTTATCGCTGATCATCCCACAGCCCGTGACCCGCAACGATCTAATTCATCGCCCGACCACTGCGCCTCCTCAATTATCACTTTATGAAGGCTCGTCCTCCCGGTGTCCGTTCTATGCCCAGCCCTCGCACACTCAATCTGTTGATATTCCTGGCCGCCGCTGGCCTCATCGTCGCAGCACTGTTCATGCAGTACGGCCTGGGCCTGGAACCCTGCTATTTGTGTATTGTGCAACGGGTCTTCGTTATTTTGACGGGTTTTGTCGCCCTGCTTGCCTGGCTTCACAATCCAGGCTTGACTGGAAGACGAGCATACGGGGCCCTCACTATGTTGACCTCAATCGGCGGCGGTTTTTTTTCGGCCCGTCAGCTGTGGCTACAGAGTCTGCCGGAAGACCTGGTCCCTGCCTGCGGCCCACCGGCTGACTATCTTTTCGATGCCTTTCCGCTGCTGGAAGTCATGCCTATCCTGTTACGCGGCGACGGTAATTGCGCGCTGGTTCAATGGTCGCTGTTTGGCATCAGTATCCCAGGCTACACGCTGATGGCATTTAGCGGCCTGGCCTTGCTCGGTCTGTTCCAGTTAGCGCGCAAAAGCTGAACCCCGGCGTTGCTGTTATCTGTGCTGGTCACAGCCGATCTACACCAACGCTTATGTACGTGCGGGCAGTAACGTGGCACATAACGATCTCACTAAAACATAAGCCCAGGATCCGCCACCCAGTAAAAAGGCCCCATCGGGGCCTTTTATAGAACAACCTGGTGACACCATCGCCACACTACGCTTTGCACGCCATACTATTGGGGCGCTGCGGGCTCAGCAATTTCGTCCACGGACGCCTTCACTAACTCGACTTCAAAAATCAGCGTTTGATTGGGGCCAATCAGACCACCTGTGCCACCCGGCCCATAGGCCAGGGCAGGGGGAATATACAACTCCCACTTGGCGCCTTCCTTCATTAATTGCAGCGCTTCCACCCAACCGGGGATGACCTGAGTCACGCCAAACTGGGCCGGCACACCGCGTTTGTAAGAGCTATCAAACTCTGTGCCATTGATTAAGGTACCCCGATAGTGAACTTCCACCGTGTCTTCAGCGGTCGGTACTGGCCCTGTCCCCTCTTCAATAATTTTGTATTGCAAACCACTGTCGAGCACGACAACACCTTCGGCCTTCGCCTTGTCTGCCAGGAATGCGTCGCCTTCTTTCAGATTGGCTTCACTAACGACCTTGGCAGCTGTCTCTTGCCGGGCAGTTAGTTTTGCCTGAAAGGCCTCAATCACACTTTGCGTTTCCTCTTCTGTCAAACGGGGCTCGGCGCTCGCCAACGCATCTTTGATGCCGGTGTTAAAAGCATCGATATCAAAATTCAGGTCGTCTGTGTTGATCTGGGAGCCAATATTTAGCCCCATGATGTAGCTGACTTTTTGCTCTTCACTCTCCAGCCCCGCCACGGCTGACGACGCAGCCGCTTCATCCGGCTTCTTCCCTTCCGTTGTTTTTTCACACCCGGCCAACGCGATCGAAAGCAGGGCTATTACTGCCAGATAAGTGGTTTTATTCATCGTGGGTTCCTTGGCTTGTTTGTCAGGTTTGTCTAACTGGATTGTTTGTCTGCGATTATCCGGCTTAATTGCGCGAATATTACCTCATTCCCAGGCCACGACACAGCCCGTGTTAGCAATTCTTCAAAGCTGCATCAAGTAAGGGGCTCGGAATAGCCCGCGCAATGTTACAACTGTCCAGATAACAACGCAGATTTGCCGTAATCAATTTCGGTGCACTCCAACCATCGGGTGGGTCAGGTAGCACAGCGTCACTAAACCAGTCCAACAATTTCTGGTGCTCGTCCCGCTCTGCGTTTAATTCTGCCTCCAGCAATTTTCTTTTTGCATCAACACCACTCGCGTCCATGCCATCAACAGTCCTGCTCAGTTCACGGCGGCGGCGCCTTATCTGACTGGTAACGGCAGCGTTAAAATCGGCTATCGACTGTTCGGCCTGTTTAATGGCACTTTTATCCAGCTCCATTTGACGGCTGCCAACCCAGCAACAAAACAACATAAGGTTCACCAGCACACCGTACCTGTCCTGCATGTCGATGCAGTACTCGGCAACCCCCGGCTCCGCATACAGCAATAAAGAGTACTCCCAGAACGACTGAACAGTCATAGCTGCATGGGTTTTCAATACGTTCGCTGGTACATCAGATCCCACACGCCATGGCCCATCTTTAATCCGCGTCGTTCAAATTTGGTGGCCGGCCGAAAGTCTGGTCGTGAACAGTACACCCCCCGCTGCGCCATATTCTGGAAGCCGGCAACCGCACCGATTGCTTCGACCATGTGCTCGGCGTAGGGCTGCCAATCCGTGGCTAGATGGAAAATGCCGCCGGGTTCAAGCTTATGGCAAATTTGCTCCGCCAGCGATGTCTGCACCAGCCGCCGCTTATGATGTTTTCTTTTGTGCCAGGGATCTGGAAAATAAATCTGCACCCGCGCCAGGCTTTGTTCTGGAATACAGTCGTTGAGCACATCTACAGCATCAGCTAAATAGACACGCAGATTGGTCAATCCCGCCTTCGCTGCGTTGCTTACCAGCCGCCCCGCACCCGGCGCGTGCACCTCTATGCCAATAAAGTCCTTGTCTGGGTCATTCGCCACCATTTCAGACAGGGAATCGCCCATGCCAAAGCCGATTTCAAGAACAACCGGCGCCACCCGATGAAACACGGTCTGCCAGCACGGTATTTTTCCGGCAAACAGGCTGAGTCGATAATGCGGCCAGTGCTCTTCCAGGGCCTTCATTTGACCCGCAGTAATACGCCCGCTACGGATGACATAACTGCGCACCGGCTTTTTCTTATATTCTGGACCAGGCAAATCGCTCGCCGGGGTATTCTGATCAGGCGCATTAATCAACAGAACGCTCCTATTTGCTGGTGACCAGAGCCCATGTCAGGGAAACCCAACCCAACATAAACAACGCGCCGCCTACCGGAGCACTTAGACCCAACCAACTTTGTGGCGCGAGGACCAGCAAATAGAGACTACCGCAAAATAGAAAAATACCCGCAAGAAATAACCAGCCCGCAAACGTAGCCCAGCGCCGAGCCACCGGCCCAACGCCGCAAAATCCGGCTATCAGCGCAGCGACAACGTGAAACATATGGTAACGCACCCCCGTCTGCCAGGTCGGTAACAGTTCCGGTGACGCAAAACTCTGCAACCCATGCGCACCAAATGCGCCGAGGGAAACCGCCAGCAGACCGTTAAATGCAGCCAGCACAGCCAGCCACTTGTGATGACGCGGGGAAGATACGGGAGTATTCAAATGCGCAAACTCAGATTGTGTTTTTTGTCTTGCCTTAGGTAAAGGTGTCAGGTGAAGGCGTTAACCGACGGCGTTTTAATCAACCTCTAACTGACTATCATGCCCGTACTAGCACGCATCGGATCACCACGACCGGCGAAAAGCGCCTGAAAAAGCCGCGGTTTTTCAGGCGCTTTTGACTTCAACCTGCCATCGGGCTCCCCGCTAGCGCGTGGGGTTTGCTGTGAGGAAGTCAGGCTTCGAGAACAGCTCTTATTTTCTTCATCGCACCCTGCTCAAGTTGCCTTATCCGTTCTGCCGAAATCGAATACTTGGCTGCCAGATCGTGCAGGGTGGCCTTATTTTCACTAAGCCAACGTTGTCGCAAAATATCCTGGCTGCGCTCATCAAGTCCGCCCAGCGCTTGCGCCAACCGGTCATTGCTATCCGTTTCCCAGTCCGCTTCCTCCAAAATTAACGCGGGATCAGCACGACAATCTTCCAGGTACTGAGCAGGCGCCTGATATGCATCATCATCGTCATCGTCGACCGCCCCATCAAACCCGGCATCACGAGCGGACAGCCGCTTTTCCATTTCGTAAACTTGTTTGACATCGACGCCCAGATCTTTGGCAACCGCGTTCGCTTCATCGCTGGTCAACCAGGCTAATCGTTTCTTTGATCCCCGCAGGTTGAAAAACAACTTGCGTTGCGCCTTGGTCGTGGCCACTTTGACAATACGCCAGTTGCGCAACACGTATTCATGAATTTCAGCCTTGATCCAGTGCACCGCAAATGAAATCAGCCGTACGCCTTTTTCCGGGTTGAAGCGCCGCACAGCTTTCATCAGACCAACGTTTCCTTCCTGAATAAGGTCGGCCAACGGCAATCCATAACCATTGTAGGAGCGGGCAATATGGACAACAAACCGCAGGTGCGATAACACCAGTCGGCGCGCACTCTCCAGGTTATCGTCATAATACAATTGCTCGGCGAGGGCTTTTTCGTCCTCAGCGGACAGCACGGCAATAGAGTGCACGCCCTGCATATAGGCCGCGACGTTCTCCCCTGGCGCCATCCACTGCAAAGATTGGAGACTTTTGTTCATAGCTACCTCAAAGTTGGGCGACGTAGTTTACCATCGCCAGCTTAGATGTCTAGGCACCCAAAAAGTTCATCTAACCTGCTGTTTTATCTCTTTAATCAGGGCTCGACACGGGCGATATGTCGACCCACCGCCAACGCTGCTCCCAAAAGCCCCAGCATACCCCCCAACACCATCAAGACCAGCAACCCTCGCCAGCCCAGACCTGTGAGCAGAAAGTCACTTTGATAAAGCGCGGCCACCTTTTCCACATTGCTGTTGAGCCACAGACTCGCCAGCGTCACGCCCAACCAGGCGAGCAAGCCACCAAACAGCCCGTACCAAAGGCCTGTATACAGGAAAGGTCGCCGCACGAACGCATCCGTCCCGCCAACCAGCTTGACAACCTCGATTTCATCCCGGCGACTCTCGATGGCCAGGCGTATCGTGTTACCAACAACCAGCAGGACACCCAGCGACAGTGTAAAACCCAGCAGCACCGCAATGCGTTGACCTATCTCAAGAATCTGCTGCATCCGCTGTAACCACTGCAGGTCGAGTTGTACTTCGTCGACACCCGATAATTGTTTGAGCTCCTTGATCAGAGCAGTCACGCCGCTCGCCTCATTGGCCCAGGTCGGCTTTGGTGACAATAACAACACTCCCGGTAGCGGGTTGGTGTCCAGTAACGCCAATGCCTCACCAAATCCCGAGGTCTGCTGGAACTCCGCCAAGGCCGCCTCTGGAGACAAATAGGTGACCTGATCCAGTTGCGGTAATGCCTGCACGGTTTTAATTAAGCTCTGCACTACTTCGGGTGTGACGTCTCGCTTCATAAACACGCTGATCCGTGCGCTGTTATGCCAGGACCCGCCCAACTGCTGAAGACTAATCACGAGCACAAAAAGTGCTGCGGGCAAAGCCATGGCAATGGCTATTACCAGGGTAGTCATGAGACTCTGTAGCGGCTCCGCCTTCATCCGCGCGAAGCTTTCGCTGCCGTTGCTACGATGGCTACGCAGCCAGCTGTCAAATATTACCCCGATTCCGGTAGTGGTTCCCACGGCGCCACTGGGGGTATCTTTTCCCCCTCGGGCGACGCTGGGTGTTTTCGCCACCTTCCGTCTATCCTGCTTCACAAAGCTGTCCGGCGTCGATTACACCAGACTTGAGAGCCATCACCCGCTCACCCATGCGGGATACCAGGTCAATATCGTGAGTGGCGATCAACACGGTCACTCCCACATCGCTAAAATCTCGAAACAAGGTCATGATTTCTGCGGAGAGCTCTGGGTCCAGATTGCCCGTGGGTTCATCGGCAAGCAGTATTCGAGGCTTATGGACAACCGCCCGTGCGATGCCGACCCGCTGTTGTTCACCACCAGATAGCTGCAGCGGATTGAGCTTTTCCTTGTCAAGTAAACCCACCTTGTCGAGCGCCGCCCGCACCCGTCGGCCGATGTCCCGTGTCGGGTACCCGGAGACCAGCAGAGGTAATGCCGTGTTGTCGAACACGGTGCGATCGCACAATAACTGATGGTTCTGGAAAACCACGCCGATGCGTCGACGATAGTAGGGCACCTCGCTATGGTGCAAGCGGTTAAGGTTTTTGCCATTAATCAGAACCTGACCGCGGCTGGGTCGCTCCATCAGCATAATGAGCTTAAGCAGGGTGCTTTTACCGGCACCGGAGTGCCCCGTCAAAAAAGCCATCTCACCCGCGTCAAGGAACAAATTAACGCCGCTCAGCGCTTCATGACCCTCCGCGTATCGCTTGCTGACATTGTCAAAATGTATCATTTTTATCTTCGGACAACATGGCTCGCACATAATCAGCAGCTGCGAAAGCCCGCAAGTCATCAAGCCCTTCACCTAATCCAACATAACGGATGGGAATGCCAAATCGCTTACATAGCGCAAACACCACACCACCCTTGGCTGTGCCGTCGAGCTTGGTCACCGCCAGGCCCGTCACCCCCACGGCACCGTCAAACTCCTGCACCTGCCTCAGGGCGTTCTGGCCAGTGCCGGCATCCAGCACAAGCAACACTTCATGGGGTGCACTGGAATCAAGTTTCGCCATGACACGTTTGATTTTGACCAGCTCTTCCATGAGATTGCTTTTGGTGTGCAGGCGACCAGCCGTGTCTGCAATCAATACGTCGACGTTGCGTGCGATGGCCGATTCAATGGCATCGTAGATCACCGAGGCGCTATCCGCGCCCGTATGTTGTGCAACCACAGGAACATCGTTACGTTGGCCCCACGCCTGTAGCTGCTCTACGGCAGCAGCGCGGAACGTGTCCCCGGCTGCCAGCATCACCGAAAGACCCTGTTTCTGGAAGTTGCGCGCCAGCTTGCCAATGGTGGTCGTTTTGCCGACACCGTTCACGCCCACAACCAGCACAACAAAGGGTTGCTGTCGGGCCACGTCCAGCGCTTGTTCGCAGGGCCGCAGAATATCCACCATCACCTGGTGCAACTCCGCTCGTAGCGCATCACTGTTACCCAATTGTCGACGCTTAACTCGATCCGTGAGTTCATCAATGATGTCGGTACAAACATCAACGCCAACATCGGCAACCAGTAACTGGGTCTCCAGATCATCAAACAGTTGTTCGTCAATCTGCCGGCGTCCCAGTAGAACTGTCTCTAAGCCTCGACCCGTTTTTGACAGCGCACGACTAAACAAACCGGGCGGCCTGGATGGTTTTGGTGCCATCGGGGTTATGGCCGCGTCAGAATTTTGCTCTGGATCTGGCGCTGCAGGTAGTTCCGCGCACAGGGTACCCGTCTCTGTGCGATCATCGACAACCGCCCCGATATCGATTGCTGGGCCTGACCGAACCTGTTCGTTGGCGTGCTGGTCCTCGCCAACAAAATTTTCTGAGCTGGGTAATGACAACGACTGTGAGGGGGCAATTTGCGCGTCCGCCTGCTGGGGAACAGATTGCGACTCAACCTCAGCGCCGAGCCGATCATCATCCTCAGGCACAAGGTTGTTGTCATCCGACCCCGTTGCCTGCGGCGCATCAGGTTCCACCTCGTTGACTTCTTCCTCAGGCTCAGAACGACGCCAGCGGGCAAAAAACCCACTCTTTTTCTTAAGGTTCGCTGTGTCCTTGTTGGAGGTCATTAACTGTTTTTTCCTGGGCTAGCAGAAGCGGTGTATCCTACCATTTTACCTGACAATCAGGAGCGTAACGGTTGTCAAAACGACCTAAATCATTAGTACGGCCCGGCCAGATCCGCATCATTGCCGGGCGATGGCGGGGCCGGCGACTGGAATTTCCGGCCGTCTGCGGATTAAGGCCTACGGGCGACAGGGTGCGCGAGACGCTCTTTAACTGGCTTATGCCAGACCTGCCGGGCGCACGCTGCCTTGATTTGTTCGCCGGATCAGGCGCACTGGGCCTGGAAGCGGCATCCCGACACGCCGGGGCAGTGGTGCTGGTTGAAAAGGATGCGCAGGCCTGTCGAGCACTACAACAGCATTGCTCGACCCTGCAGGCCAGCACGGTCATGGTCGCCCACTGTGATGCCCTGACCTGGCTCCAAACCAGTCAAGCCCCGGGTGAAACCTTCGATATCGTCTTCCTCGACCCGCCGTTCGACTCAACGCTGCTGGCTGATTCGATAGCGGCTCTTGAGTCCGGCAACTGGCTGGCGGCTGACGCATTGATTTACACAGAGTCCGCCGTCGGACAAAGCTTAACCGCCTTAGCTGACGCACCCTGGGCGTTGTGCCGACACCGTGTTTTCGGAGCTGTTGACTCTCGCCTCTACCGGCGCCCAGGCTACAGCCATGCCCGAGAGCCCTCACCACTAATTGAGCAACAGGACTAAATTGTTTACCATGCGCAACGCCGTGGAGTCAGTCTATGAAAACAATTGTTTATCCGGGAACCTTCGATCCTATTACCAATGGTCATATCGACCTCATTGAAAGAGCCTGTAAACTTTTCGACCGGGTGATCCTCGGCATTGCCAGCAGCGAAAAAAAAACCCCCCTGTTTAGCCTCGACGAACGCGCTGAGCTCGCCGCGTCCGCGCTTGCGCATTTATCCAATATTGAAATCAGGGGTTTTGACTACCTGCTGGTCAACTTCGTTCGGGATTGCGGCTCAACAGCAGTGCTACGCGGCTTGCGCGCGGTTTCGGACTTCGAATACGAATTCCAGATGGCGAATATGAATCGTGCTCTCTCACCTGAAATTGAAAGCGTGTTCCTCACGCCGTCTGAGCACCATTCCTATATTTCATCAAGCCTGGTGCGAGAAATTGCCGCCCTCAAAGGTAATATCGCCCCCTTTGTCCATGCCTCAGTAGCTGAAGCGCTGGTCAACAAGTTTAAATGACAAATACAGCCAGCCTCGCTGGCGAGCGCTTACCCGCGCGGCGCTATGGCTATGCTGTACGCGCTAACTTTTAGTTTCGCGCCAACCTGGTATCAGGCTAGCGCTGGCATTTTGGACAGTAGACAGTGCTACGTTGACTTAATCTCGTCTCCTTTAGCGCCCCACCGCATTTGTTACAGGGCTGACTGCCGCGGCCATATACCTGCAATTGCTGCTTGAAATAACCGGGCTTACCGTCACTGCCGACAAAATCGCGCAAAGTAGTGCCGCCCTGCGCGATGGCTGACTGCAATACGCTTTTAACGGCAGCCGTCAACCGCGTATATCGCTTCAGCGAGACACGTCGAGCCTGACGCAGCGGATGAATACCACTTATGAACAACACTTCATTGGCGTAGATATTCCCCACACCGACCACCACCCGACTATCCATCAACAGACTTTTAACAGGTACCGAGCGTTGCCGCGCAACTCCATGCAGATATGTGACGTCAAAGTCGGCAGCCAATGGCTCCGGACCCAAACTCCTCAACAGAGGATGCTGCGCAGGCTCTCCCTCCAGCCAGAGAATAGACCCAAAGCGACGCGGGTCGTTAAAACGTAAGGCAAGCCCGCTATCGAGAACTATGTCTGCATGGTCATGTTTGCCAACCAGCGCCTCAGCAGGCACTACCCGCAGGCTACCTGACATCCCCAGATGCACCATCAGGTGGCCATGCTCAAACTCCAGCAACAGATACTTGCCCCGTCGCGTCAAGCCCTGTATCGCGCATCCGCTGATGCCTGCTGGAAGGCTCGGGGGAATCGGCCAGCGCAATGCCCTGTTGCTGATGCGCATAGAGATGACCCGGCGACCGAAGGCGTGCGGCATAATCCCTCGCAGCGTCGTTTCTACTTCAGGTAACTCAGGCATGAATCCCGGAACCGGCTCTTAAGGCGTGATTGGGCAACATTTATACCACAGGCTGATATAACACAAGCTGACTTGTTGCCAGTGATCCGTCTCTGCTGTCCAACGCATATAAAACTTCGCCGCAAAACTATCTGCCTAACCAACCGCCGGGCAACTACGGCGCACATAAAACCACGACACACATAAAAAAGCCCGGTAGAACCGGGCTTTTTTATGTGCTCTTGCAGTAGGGATATTCCCCGAACCGCAGGGCGGGCAACACTATTACTTAATTTTGGCTTCCTTGTACATCACATGCTGACGAACCACGGGATCAAATTTCTTCATTTCCATTTTTTCCGGCATGTTCCGTTTGTTCTTGGTCGTCGTGTAATAGTGTCCGGTACCTGCACTGGACACCAGCTTTACTTTATCTCTGTTTGATTTAGCCATTGCTAGACTCCTGAAACCTGGATTAAACCTTTGTACCGCGTCCGCGCATATCGTTAAGCACGCGTTCAATGCCGTGTTTGTCAATAATGCGTAAGCCCTTGGTAGATACGCGCAATTTGACAAACCGCTTTTCCGACTCCACCCAGAAACGGTGACTGTGGAGATTTGGCTCAAAACGACGACGCGTCCTGTTCTTGGCATGAGAAACGTTGTTGCCGCTCATGGGACGTTTTCCGGTTACCTGACACACTCTCGACATGACACTGCCTCT
>JBFJZC010000054.1:0-12305 GCA_041622295.1 Porticoccaceae bacterium | reverse complement strand
GTACGCGCGGGTTGAGCAAGGGCAGGTTAATTTCGACCCAGGCTGGCCGAAATTGCGCGATATGTCCGCTTATATCACCGTGGATGGTGATGTGTTAAATGGCGTGATCAGCACCGCTCGACTGGGTGACGCGGAGGTGAAAGAAGCCGTTGTTAAGACAGTTCCGAGCAAAGCGGGCATGTTGCTCCAGGTCAACGCGGATGTGGCAACGCCGCTCGCCGGAGCTGCGGATATACTGCTGGGATCACCGATCAAGGAGCGTGTTTCGGTGCTGCACGACTGGCAATTAAACGGTCAGGCGCAGGTCGGGCTGGATCTGGCGATTCCGCTGAGTCAGGGGGCGAGCGGTGCGCATTACCGCGTCAACGCAAATGTTACTAACGGCCGTATGACTCACCGGACGGCGGGTCTCCAGTTTACCGATATGCGGGGTCAGATCGGTTATAGCGACGAAAAAGGGCTTTATTCTTCGGGGGTTCTCAGCAAGTTCTGGGGACAGGACATAAAGGCGACTATTGCCACTGCGGCTGGCGAAACGCGTATTACGTCCATCGGCGAGTTTAAGGTGTCGACATTACCGCAATGGCAGCCACAGCTTATGCAGAGGGTGACTGGGGCCAGCGATTACCAGGCGGCGTTTGTTATGCCGGCACTCGGTAGCGAGCCGCATCTTCTGTTCAGATCCTCAATGAATGGCGTTGGACTGGACTTTCCCGCGCCGCTGTCCAAGGGGCTCGAACGGGACTTACCTTTTGAGGCTCAAATCACCTTCGCGGACAGTTTGCGGATCACGGCCCGACTTGGGGACGAGCTCGCGGGCAGTTTTCTGCTAAAAGCGGGTGAACTTGTCCACGGGGAAATTGCGCTTGATGGTCAATTGCCTGACTTACCCGAGGTGCCGGGTCTGTCCATTGTGGGGTATACCCCGAGTTTTGATTTGAATGAATGGTTGGCGATATACGCCTCTTCTACGACTCAGGGTGATTTCAGGTTGGCGCAGCTGGTGCCTCGCTTTGCTGTACATATTGGCGAACTGAGGTACCGGGATCAGGTGCTGGGTAACGTCGGTGCAACGGGACTTTACGACAGCGAAGGGCTGGATTTCTACCTCGATAGCGACAGGTTGGCAGGGCAGGTAAAAATACCCGCAGAGAGTGGCCGTCCGGTTTTCGTACGACTAAATTACCTCGCGCTGCCAAAACCTGATCTGAAGAGTGGGCAAAGCTTGCTCGATCAGATCGACCCGTCCCGCTTACCTTATGTCGATTTCGCCACGGAAGGACTGCGTATCGGCAACAATGAGTTCGGTAATGTGGGCTTCCTGATGAGGCCGGTGCCCCAGGGCGTGGAGCTGACCAATATTGACGCTGAAATCACCGGTATTGAAATCAGCCAGCTCCCCGACGGCGAGCCAGCTGTGTTGCGTTGGATGAACATCGATGGTCAGCACCGTAGTGACTTCTCAGGCGTGTTGAAGACCCACGATCTCGGGGCGGTACTCAAGGCCTGGCGCTTGCCGGTGGTATTAAAAAGTGAACAGGCAGCGTCTATTGTTGAACTGTCGTCGCAGGATAAGCCCTGGGCGTCGACGATGACAAAATTGACCGGCCACGCGGCCTTAAATTTTAAGGACGGGAATTTTTATCAGGCCCCAGGTACAACCACCAACGCCTTTATCAAGCTGATAAGCCTGATAAACTTTGATTCCTGGTTGCGCCGCCTGCAGCTGGACTTTTCGGACCTGTTTACATCTGGGGTTAACTACAGCAGCCTCAAGGGAGGTTTACGTTTCGCTGAAGGCACGATGGATTTTGATGCACCGATTGTCGTTGAAATGCCTTCCGGGAAAATGCGCTTGTTGGGTCGCGCTGACCTGGTGACTGAAACCATTGATGCGCAGCTGGTGGCGACTTTGCCGGTGGGCACCAACCTGCCCTGGATGGCTGCGCTGGTGGGCGGCTTGCCCGCAGCGGCCGGGGTTTACCTGACGGGCAAGTTATTTGAAAAAGAAGTCAATCGAATATCCAGTCTGGGCTACAGGATAAGCGGCCCCTGGAGTGATCCAGAGGTAGAGGTGGACCGAATTTTTAGCGATAAAACCGAAACTAAAGTTAATGCCAAACCCAAAGCTAAGGGTAAAAAAAGCGATGACGGAAACAAATAACACCGTGTGTAAGGCCGCGGCGGTGCAATTGAAGGGTCGTGGTAGCGCCGAGGTCAACTTGGCCGCCGCCGCACGACAGATCGCTCTTGCGGTGGCGGACGGTGCTGATCTGGTGGTGCTGCCCGAACACTTTGTTTACTTCAATGAAAAAGATTTAAGGGCTGTGGCGGCCATTGAAGGGCAATCAGGTGGCGTTGCGCGATCATTTTTCGCCGCTCAGGCTCAGCAGCACGGCATCTGGCTGGTGGCCGGCACCTTGCCTTTGTTCAGGGGTGCTGATGACAGCAAACCTTACGCTACGTCTCTGCTTTATGACCCGCAGGGCCGCGAATCGGCCCGCTACGAAAAGGTCCACCTGTTTGATGTCATGGTGCAGGCTACCGGTAAAACTTACCGTGAGTCAGACAGTTACCAACATGGCGACAGCGCAATAACATCGCCAACCGGTTGCGGTGTAGTGGGACTTAGCGTCTGTTACGATCTGCGCTTTCCCGAGTTTTATCGTCGCCTGGTCGATCAGGGCGCGGAGATTCTGGTGGCGCCGTCTGCCTTTACGGCCACGACCGGTGAGGCGCACTGGCGGCTATTGCTGCGGGCTCGGGCCGTTGAAAATCTCTGCTATGTGATTGGCGCCAATCTTTGCGATCGTGATCATCCGACAAAACCCACCTGGGGAGGTTCAGCAATTATAGACCCCTGGGGTCAGGTACTGGCTGAAATGGACGATGAAGAAGGTTACATCGTCGCACCGATCGATCGCCAGCATATCGTCACCTTGCGCCAAAATATGCCAGTGCTGGAGCATCGGCGCTTTTAGCGCACCGCTGTTCGCTGGCGAAGCTTCAGGGTGCGGATGGGGCGTACTTGCTAATACCCTGTCCCTGGCACAGAATGGGCTGGCGATAATAGCGTATCGTGGTTGATCGTCAAATTGACGGTTGATGTTGATTCGGGGTGATTGATTTTGAGTGGCTGAACTTATAGATGGGTCTTGAAGAGACCTTATAGGAACCCCAGTTAAGTAAGAGCAGTCACATCAGTACCTGGTTCTTATGTGCCTGGTTTTTGATGAGCTTTGTATTGCCCTTGCGTTGCGTCGGCAGGGCGTTTTATAGGCGACGTACGTGAAAGACAAAGTAAGTGATAGATTAAGTGATAGATAAAGTAATTATGAAAGGAGAGTTGCCATGACCACACCAACGACACCCACCAGTACATCGGGAATTACTAAACAGACTTCGATACTGGCCACCAACAAACTTATCCGTAATACCTATATTTTGCTGTCGTTGACACTTGCTTTCAGTGCCGCAACAGCCGGTATGGCCATGGTTTTTAACTTGCCGCATCCCGGCATCATAATTACGTTGGTGGGTTATTTTGGATTGTTGTTTTTAACCACCAAATTTCGCGACCGCGCCCTCGGTCTGGTTTTCGTTTTTGCGTTGACCGGGTTTATGGGCTTTACACTGGGCCCTATTATCACTATGTATCTCAAGCTGCCAAATGGCGCGGCGTTGGTGATGAACGCGCTCGGCGCAACAGCAGTGACTTTTGTTGGCCTGTCAGCCTACGCCCTGTCTTCTCGCAAGGATTTCAGTTTCATGGGCGGTTTTTTGATGGCAGGGATCATCGTCGCCTTTCTGGCTGGACTAGGCGCGATGTTTTTTGATATGCATGGTTTGTCATTAGTGGTCTCGGCAATGTTTGTGGTACTGATGGCCGGGCTGATTTTGTATCAAACCAGCGCCATGGTGAATGGCGGTGAAACGAACTACATAATGGCCACAATTACCCTGTATGTTTCCATATACAACCTCTTTACCAGCCTGCTGCACCTGATGGGTGCGCTCGGCGATGATTAACGAAGGCGACTACGAGGGTTGCTAACTGACGGCAGGCGTTGTGTGGTGAGAAGCCTGTGGTCAGGGATCGTTACTTTATTGCTGATACATGATTGCCGATACATGGATAACGTTTATTAACAGGTAAGTATCTCGGGGGGCGGGTGATGACTGCAGTTGGTGTGGCTCGGAGCTCGGTTAGCGATGCACCGGTGCAGATTGCACGGCTCGGCGACATTCCGGAAACCGGTTTGCTTGGGACGAGTGTCAATGGGGTCGATCTGGTGCTGGTGCAGCACCAGGATCAAATACGGGCGTTTGAGGGACGTTGCCCGCATCAGGGCACCCTGCTAGCGGAGGGGGAATTAGTCAGTGGCGCCGATGGTAGTTCAACAGGTGTGGTTCCACAGTTAATTTGTCGCTCCCATCAATGGCGCTTTGATTGTCTGAGTGGACAGCGTCTTGATCAACAGGGAACCTGTCTGCGCAGCTATCCCGTGACGGTGGTAGACGGGGTCATTTATATCGCCCCGGGCGCCCTTGATGACCCTGCGGGGGTGGAAGATCGTACCGGCGCCCGCAAGTTCCTGTCATCGGCCACTATTCCTGGTCCAAAACCAGTGCCATTTTTAGGCAACGTATTGCAAATTGATCGCCGTGCCTTTCACCAGACTCTGGAGAAGTGGGCAGCGGAGTACGGGCCCTTATTCTGCTATCGCATTGGCCGTCGACGAATGTTTGCGACCGCTGATGCCGAGCTGGCCAATCAGGCGCTGAAGGCGCGGCCCGAAGATTTTCGGCGGCCAGAGCAGCTGCAGAAAATTTCCATTCGGGGGATGAATGCCCTCGGGGTGTTCGCGGCAGAGGGCGAGCACTGGCGGCGTCAGCGGCCGGTCGTTATGCAGTCCCTGGACAACAAGCATTTGCGGCAGTTTTTCCCTACCTTGTTGACCGTCACGGAACGTCTTGGTCGTCGCTGGCAACGTGCCGCTGAAGGCGCTGCTGGTGTTGACGTGCAGTCGGACCTGATGCGCTATACGGTGGATGTCACCACTACCCTGGCCTTTGCCCAGGACACAAATACCCTGGAAACCGAGGGTGACGTAATACAGAAGCATCTGGATCAGATCTTCCCCACCATGCAGCGCCGCCTGCTGTCGCCCTTTCCCTACTGGCGCTACGTGCGCCTGCCTGCGGATCGGCAAGTGGAAGCGTCAGTTGAGTACGTGTACGCGGCGGTTAAGGCGTTTATTCGTCGCGGTCGCGAGCAGCTCGTCGCGGAACCCGGCAAACGAGAACACCCTGAAAACCTCCTGCAGAGCTTGCTCGTCGCCGCTGATGAGGGTGAGGAAGGTTTCAGCGAAGCGGATGTTGCAGACAATGTTCTTACCATGTTGCTCGCTGGCGAAGATACCACGGCGAACACCCTGGCCTGGGCGCTGTACTACCTGGCACGGCACCCGGAAATCCAGCAAAAAATGCGCGATGAAGTGGCTGGCGTCACAGGCGGTGGTGATCTGGAAAGCTACGAGCAGACGCGGCAATTGCGTTTTATCGAAGCTGTGGTCCATGAAACCATGCGTCTGAAACCGGTCGCGCCAATTAACGGCCTGCAGGCACTGCGCGATGTGCAGTTGGGTGAATGGACCATAAGGAAGGGCGATTCCCTGACTATTCTGGCCCGCGTTATGGCCATGAATAATACTGACTTCCCCGATGCTGAAGCGTTTAAGCCGGAGCGTTGGATAACGGAACCCGGCGAGCAACGCCAGGTTAATCCGCGTTCGTTTATGCCGTTTGGTTCTGGGCCGCGTTTGTGCCCGGGTCGCAGCCTGGCCTTGCTTGAAATCAAAACTGTGCTGGCGATGGTGGTAAGCAAATTTCAGGTGACGGCAGCCGCGGATCTCGATAGCGTAACGGAGCAGATGCAGTTCACCATGTCGCCAGTTGGTCTGCGGATTCGTTTTAAACCACTGGCGCTTTAAGCGCCAGTGGTTTAAACAACTTAATGCTTAATCCAGGTCGGCGCGCACCTCCGCAGCGGTAGCGGGTTCAGCTCCGGCTGCGCGAATCGCTTTAACCGCCTCTTCTACCCACTGGACGTTGGTTTTGGTGCAGTGAAATGGCGCATCCTCCAGCCCCACGCGCACATGTCCGCCTAATTCGACAATTTTCGGGATCAACGGGATGGTGTTGATGTCAAGCCCGGCGACCATCCAGGGCGCACCGGGGGCTTCTTCTTCCATGAGTTTGGCGAGCGCCTCGATGGCCCATTCGCGGGGTGGAAAACAGAAGGTAAAGCCGTCCGATAACATAAAACGGAATACCGGTGTTTTGACACCGGGAATGGAGCGGTACAATTTCGCGCCCTCTCGCACAAACCCGGGTTCATAACAGGCATAGGCAGGTCGCCAGCCGTATTGTGCCGCCAGCTCGGCACTGGCTTTGAGCACGGCGGGGCCATTTGCGTAGATGTTACCGCCATCGCCGAATAGATTTGCGGCGCTTTCCCTGGTAGAGAAATTGCAGGAGCCGGGATCGAGAATGCCCCATTCCAGCGCGCCTCGTCGACATAACTCGTTGGTCGTGGCGTTGCGAATTTCCGCGTCATCTGACATGGGGATTTCGATAGATGAGGGATAAACAATGGCATCCACGCTGTGTTGAATACCCTCAATGAAGGCATGACATATGTCGGCATCGCCATTTTGCCTGCCGGTATCCGGGTCGAGGCTATGGGCGTGAATTATTGCGGCACCGGCATTAACGCAGTCGATACCTTCACGGGTGATTTCCTCCACGGTAACCGGAATATTAGGTTGTAGTGCCCGCGTCCACGCGCCATTCATGGCGACTTCAATCCAGACTTTCTGAGTCATCGAGTACTCCCAGGTAGTTATCGTTATTGCGGTTAATATAACGGGATACTATGGTGATCGGAAGAGTTTGTCGTTGGTAATAACATTGCGTAACAGCGGTAGTATCGTCATTTATTGAACTTATCGCCATCGCGGCGGCTCTTAAAACTACGTGTCAGTCAGGATTTGAAGTGGATATGAAAAAATTGCTCGGATTGTTCGTGTTTTTGTCGTTGTTGCCCTTGTCATGGTTAGGTGCAACCCTGGTTTTCGCTGGTGACAAGCTGTCTGTAGAAGAGGCGCAGGCTCTCATTGGGCGAGGTGAGCGGCTCGACGCCATTCCCAGGTCGACCTGGAAGCAACTCCTCACTGCTGACCAGTATCATATCTTGTGGGATAAAGGCACTGAGCGGGCTTTCACCGGCGAGTTGCTGAAAAACAAGGGCAGTGGCGTTTACGTGACAGCGGGTTGTCGCCTGCCCGTGTTTCATTCAGCGCAAAAATTTGATTCGGGGACAGGCTGGCCAAGCTTTTGGGAAGTGTTCAATAAAGACAATGTGGTGCTCAAAAAAGACTGGGCGTGGGGTGTCAGTCGTATGGAAGTGCTATCAAAGTGTGGTGAGCATCTGGGCCACGTGTTTGAAGATGGTCCAGAGCCAACCGGGCTGCGTTATTGTATAAATTCTGCTGCCCTGGCTTTCATTCCAGATCAGAGCAATAAATTACCCGCAGGAAAACAGGAGTAATGGCGGGCTGTTGTGGGTGAGGAGCGTTTGGACCGGCCCGGTTGAGAGCGGGCGTCGCTCGACCCGAGGTGCCGGGGCGGCGTAACCGAGGGTGCCGTGAGCCGTTGACTCGCAGGAAATAAGCAAATATTTGGTTTATCATAGGCCGTCTTATTGTCCAGGTAGTACAGGCAGCTTTTGACTATTATGATCATCACCAGACACCCTATATATTGTTTGTCAGAACGCCCTCTGAGATTTGCGCGCGGCTTTCGCCCAGACCTCCTGTCAACTGAGGTGGGCCAATGACAGCAATAGTTCATGATGTAACCGTGAGTAATATTGTCACGTCCATGCAGGATATGCCTGGCGCGTTGCTACCCATTCTTCATGAAATCCAGCACGCGATCGGCTATATCCCTGCTGAATCTGTGCCGACCATCGCTAAAGGCCTCAATTTATCCCGTGCCGAAGTCCACGGCGTTATCAGCTTTTACCACCATTTTCGCAGTCAACCCGCCGGTAGGCATGTGGTCCAAATTTGTCGTGCCGAAGCCTGTCAGGCGGTTGGTGCGCGAGCGCTTGAGGCGCATGTGCAGAAAACCCTGAATGTTCAGACTGGTGAAACCACAGCCGATGGCAATATCACTGTTGAGCCGGTTTATTGCCTGGGCAACTGCGCCTGCGGGCCTTCCGTGCAGGTTGGTGAGGACGTTTATGCTCGGGTTACCCCGGCGCGTTTTGACGCATTGATGGCTGATCTGAACGCGGGAGCAGGGGAGGCGACGAACTGATGACAACAATCTATGTGCCCCGCGATACCACTGCCTGTGCGCTGGGCGCTGACGCGGTGGCTGCAGCGATCAGTGCCGAGGCCGCGTTGCGCGATGTCGACATTACGCTGGTTCGCAACGGCTCTCGCGGCATGTTCTGGCTGGAGACGCTGGTCGAGGTTGAAAGTGCTGACCATCAGCAAACTAGTGGCAGAGTTGCCTACGGTCCGGTTACAGCAAGTGACGTGCCTGCCCTGTTTGATGCCCATTTTTACGAAGGTAAACCTGGTGCGAGCAAAACTGATCTGTGCCTGGGTTTAACCGAAGAAATCCCCTATTTGAAAAATCAGCAGCGGGTGAATTTTGCCCGTGCGGGCATTATTGATCCGCTCTCTATCGAGGATTACCGGGCGCAGGGTGGTTATGTTGGCCTTGACCGAGCCTTGACAATGACGCCTCAGGCTATCGTCGATCAGGTCAAGGCATCAGGCCTGCGGGGGCGGGGCGGGGCAGCATTCCCGACCGGTATCAAGTGGCAGACAGTGCTCGCTACCGAGGCGGATCAAAAGTACATTGTTTGCAATGCTGACGAAGGTGATTCCGGTACTTTCGCTGACCGCCTGCTCATGGAAGCTGACCCTTTCCAGCTAATTGAAGGGATGACCATTGCTGGGCTGGCGGTAGGCGCAACTCAGGGCTACATCTATTTGCGTTCAGAATATCCGCAGGCGCACAAAGTTCTGAAAGCTGCCCTGGCCAGGGCCTACGCAGCTGATTATCTCGGTGCAAACGTTGCCGGAAGCGGTAAGCAATTTGACCTTGAAGTACGTCTCGGCGCTGGGGCTTATATTTGTGGAGAGGAAACCTCCCTGCTCGACAGCCTCGAAGGCAAGCGCGGCATGGTGCGAGCCAAGCCACCGCTACCGGCCATCGTTGGCCTCTTCGGCAAGCCGACGGTGATTAATAATGTGCTGACGCTGGCGACGGTCGCGGCCATTTTTGAAAAAGGTGCCGAGTACTATAAAGATCTCGGCACCGGACGGTCGTTGGGCACGCTGCCTATGCAGCTGGCGGGCAATATCAGGCGTGGCGGTATTGTCGAGTTGGCTTTCGGGAGCACCTTGCGCAGCCTGATTGAGGAGTTTGGCGGTGGCACTGCGAGCGGTCGGCCAGTGAAGGCGATTCAGGTGGGTGGTCCGCTGGGGGCTTATCTGGCCGAGTCGCAATGGGATATCGCCCTCGACTATGAAGCCTTTGCCGCTGCCCGAGCGATGCTTGGACACGGTGGTGTGGTGGTGTTTGATGATACGGTGGATATGTCGGAGCAAGCCCGTTTCGCCATGGAGTTTTGTGTAGTGGAATCCTGTGGCAAGTGTACGCCCTGCCGCATTGGCTCCACACGCGGCGTTGAGGTGATCGACAAAATCCGCGCTGGCGAAGAGCCTGATAAAAACCTTATTTTGCTCCACGATTTGTGTGACACGATGGAATTTGGTTCGCTGTGTGCAATGGGTGGGTTGACGCCATTTCCGGTGCGCAGCGCTTTAGCGCATTTCCCCGAAGATTTCGGGAACATCAGCTGTGGAGATTAGGCTATTACGGGCGTCATATCGCATAACGATCAAGCTATCCAGGTAAGACCCCGCGAGGGAGGGCGAAACATGTTGGAATACTACGTACCACAAAAAGACTACGGCACACTGCCGAGTGTTGCCACAACCACCGTCACGCTCAACATCGATGGTGTTGCGATTACTGTGCCTGAGGGCACATCGGTGATGCGTGCTGCGGCCGAAGCCGGTATCAAAGTTCCCAAGTTGTGTGCGACTGACACGCTGGAAGCCTTTGGCTCCTGCCGCATGTGTATGGTTGAGATCGATGGCCGCAAAGGTTATCCCGCTTCCTGCACCACGCCTGCAGAACAGGGCATGGTGGTGCGCACCCAAACCGATAAAGTCGCCGATTTGCGCCGCAACATGATGGAGCTGTACATCTCCGATCACCCGCTGGACTGCCTCACCTGTCCCACCAACGGTAATTGCGAGCTGCAGGATACCGCGGGCGAAGTAGGTCTTCGGGAAGTGCGTTATGGCTATGAGGGCAATAACCACCTGGTAGCGGAAAAAGACCAGTCCAATCCGTACTTCACTTTCGATCCGTCTAAATGCATCGTCTGTTCGCGCTGTGTTCGAGCCTGTGAGGAGACTCAGGGCACGTTTGCGCTGACCATTGACGGTCGTGGTTTTGCTTCGAAGGTCAGCCCCAGTCAGAACGAAGCCTTCATGGGCTCGGAGTGTGTGTCCTGCGGAGCCTGTGTCGATGTCTGCCCAACTGCAACGCTGACTGAAAACACCATTATCAAGTTTGGTCAGCCTGAACACAGCGTTCTGACCACTTGCGCCTATTGTGGCGTAGGCTGTTCATTCAAAGCCGAAATGCGCGGTAACACGGTGGTCAATATGACCCCGTGGAAAGATGGCAAGGCCAATGAAGGGCACGCCTGCGTCAAGGGTCGCTTTGCCTTTGGTTACGCTACCCATCAGGATCGCGTCACCACGCCGATGATTCGGGACGCCATTGATCAGCCCTGGCAGCAAGTGAGCTGGGACGAGGCCTTTGCCTTTGCTGCTAAACGCTTGCGAGCTATTCAGGATAAATACGGCCGCAACAGTATTGGTGGCATCACTTCGTCGCGTTGTACCAACGAAGAGGTGTGGCTGGTACAAAAACTGGTGCGCGCCGGTTTTGGCAACAACAACGTCGACACCTGTGCGCGGGTTTGTCATTCGCCCACCGGCTACGGGTTGAAAACTACCCTGGGCGAATCAGCTGGTACTCAGTCTTTCGCGTCTGTGGCGAAATCCGATGTGGTGATGGTTATGGGGGCTAATCCGACAGATGCCCACCCGGTGTTTGCATCGCGACTCAAAAAACGGTTGCGGGAAGGCGCCAGGCTGATCATTGTCGATCCGCGCAAGATACAGCTGGTGGCGTCACCCCACATCAAGGCCGACTATCATCTGCCGGTGCGGCCCGGTACCAATGTGGCGTTTATCAACGCCATGGCCCATGTGATTGTCACCGAAGGCCTGGAGGCCAAAGCCTTTATAGCAGAGCGCTGCGAAAAGCCGGCTTACGATCAGTGGCGAGCCTTTGTCAGCGATGAAAAACATTCACCGGAGGCCACCGAAAGCGTTACTGGTATCCCTGCAGCCGACCTGCGTGGCGCGGCGCGACTGTTTGCTAACGGTGGCAACGGCGCTATTTATTATGGCCTGGGTGTCACCGAACACAGTCAGGGCTCGACCACGGTGATGGGTATCGCCAACCTGGCTATGGCCACAGGTAATATTGGCCGCGAAGGCGTCGGGGTGAATCCGCTACGCGGTCAGAACAATGTGCAGGGTTCCTGTGACATGGGTTCCTTCCCTCACGAGCTACCCGGATATCGGCACATTGCCGATGACCAGGCCCGCGGATTGTTTGAAAAGGACTGGAAAGTCACGCTGGATAATGAACCCGGTTTGCGTATTCCTAATATGTTTGATGCCGCAATTGACGGTGACTTCAAAGGTTTGTACTGCCAGGGCGAGGACATCGCCCAGTCAGACCCGAATACCCATCACGTGGAATCGGCGTTGTCATCGCTGGAGTGCCTGATTGTGCAGGATATATTTCTCAACGAAACCGCTAAATACGCCCATGTGTTTTTACCGGGTTCGTCGTTTCTGGAAAAGGACGGCACGTTTACCAATGCGGAACGTCGTATCTCTCCGGTGCGACAGGCCATGCCGCCGAAGGCCGGGTTAGCTGACTGGGAGGCGACACTGGGGCTTGCCAAAGCATTGGGTATGGATATGCACTACGATCATCCCAGCCAGATCATGGAGGAAATCGCTCGGTTGACGCCTACTTTCAGTGGCGTCACTTATGAAAAACTC
>JBFJZC010000053.1:0-12643 GCA_041622295.1 Porticoccaceae bacterium | reverse complement strand
GGGGGGTGTGTCGAAACCCTGGAAAAAAGTTGCCAGGTAGTCAGCCAGCATGATGCTGCCCTGATCGACTTTGCCGGTGCCAAATGATCCGGGTTTGGTATACAACACCGTTCCAGCGCCAGTTTCCACCGGGATAAGACGCGTGTAACTTGACTCATCGTGCCCGGGTGCTACCGGGTCGCTGGTCGCGGGTTTTACGATGCGGGCGGTATACCAGAACCCGTGTTTATGTACTTCGGGCACGCTGCAAAAACACTCGCCAGCCACATTTGCAAAACGTTTGATACCTTCTTTCTTGGCACCGCAAAGGATTAGCTCGCCGCCACTGGGGAGCAGGGAAAATGCCTCGGCAATAATGTGTTCGACAACGGCCTTCTCCTTCGAGATGCGATAGCAGACGCGCGCGAAATGAGCCGGCCGATAGCCGCTAAAATCAAAATCATTAAAGGTTGCGATCAGTCCGGCGGCAGTTGCTGCGCGAGCGATATCGAAGCGGTTACTCATGACTTCAGTCGTTTTGCCGAGCGCTGCGAAGGCTGCACCAAAGAGATTTTCGTCCGCAACCAACAGATAACGCGCCTGACTTTTCGCGCGAGGCTCGTCCTGCAGATAGGGCAGCAGAAGCTCAAAGGCCTGATTCATGGCGATTCTAATCGTGCAGGAGCCGCGCGGCGTCGAGGGCAAAATAGGTGAGAATGGCGTCCGCACCCGCACGCTTGAAAGCGAGCAGGGATTCGACAATTACCGCATCACGATTTAGCCAGCCGTGGTCAAACGCCGCCTGGTGCATGGCGTACTCACCGCTGACCTGGTAGACAAAAGTCGGTGCTCGCAGCTCGTCTTTGACGCGACGGAGGATGTCGAGATAGGGCATGCCGGGCTTAATCATTATGATATCCGCGCCTTCGGCCAGGTCGAGAGCGCATTCGTGCAGCGCTTCATCGCCGTTGGCGGGATCCATTTGATAGCTGTGTTTATCACCACCTTTGAGGTTAGTGGCCGAGCCCACCGCATCCCGGAATGGGCCATAGTAGCTAGACGCATATTTTGCAGAATAGGCGAGGATCCTGGTATTGGTGTGGCCGGACGTTTCAAGTGCCTGGCGTATCGCGCCGATACGGCCATCCATCATGTCGGAGGGCGCAACGATGTCGGCCCCGGCCTCAGCGTGTGATATTGCCTGCCGAACGAGTGCGGCAACGGTGATGTCGTTGAGCACATAACCCGTATCCTTGTCTGTGTCCCCCAGAATTCCATCCTGGCCGTGGGTGGTAAAGGGGTCGAGCGCGACGTCCGTAATAATACCAAGGTCTGGACAGGCATCCTTTACTGCTTTGATTGCGCGTTGCGCCAGCCCATCCGGGTTCCATGCCTGTTCTGCTTCGAGACTTTTTTGCTCCGCGGGTATGATCGGAAACAATGCAATGGCAGGGATGCCGAGGGCGACGCAGGCGCGGGACTGCGTAAGCAACAGGTCTATGGAGAGTCGTTCAACACCCGGCATGGAGGCAATCGGTTCACGCCGGTTTTTACCGTCCAACACAAACACCGGCAGGATCAGGTCATCACAGGACAGCCGGTTTTCGCGCGTCAGACGTCGGGAAAAATCATCGCGGCGATTACGCCGCATCCGCGTGGATGGGTAATCCCCTCTGGTAAATTGCCAGCTCATTAAAGACCACTCCAATCCAGTTATGTTGAGCGTAATCAAATGTGACCAGGGCGATTTTATACCCTTTTTAAGTCGGGGGGATTATCCATCCCATCAGCGATCTTTGTTAGCCTGGATAACCGCTTATTTGCTTCGGGTCCTTATAGCGATCGTCCCTCGATAAAATGGACGCCGGTTGTTATGTTTTACTTTTGTGCGCCACTTTATGGGCATGCTGCTCCCAATTTTGTCCGTCAAACTCTGAGATGTTTACCGAAGCAGGCTTTGTGTCCAGGCAATGAACATTAACGTCAATACCATCTGGATTTGACCGGGGAACATAAAAGGGCTTGACGCCACAAATCTTGCAGAAAGTATGTTTGGCCACACCGGTATTAAACGCATATGTTGATAATGAATCTTGTCCGCTCACTAGCCTGAATTCAGTTAAAGGAACTATTAAGTGGAGGAAACCAGACTATGGTAAGTGGAGGAAACCAGACTTTGAGCAAATAGAACAATCACAATAATCCACTTCGATGTTTTTAGGCGCTTCAACTTCAAAAGTCACTGCTGGGCAGTGGCAACTTCCTCTGTATATCACCGAACTCTCCTGGATACATAACAGTTATTTCGAGTAGTTAAGATCGACCGGCGCACCGATCAGGTCGGTCTCAAAATAGCGGCTGATGATGTGGGTGTCAGCTTCAAAGGCCATCTCGGGAAACTGCCCGGTGTAGGGAAACCAACGCACCTCATCCATGCCATCGCCAGCACTTATCTGCCCTGCCAACGGTTCTGCGCTAAGTACCGTAACCAGTGAATGGATATTGGGTTTCAGGTAGTTAGTGACAACGCTAATAATGGCCTTGATACGCACATCAAGGGTCGTTTCTTCCTTGACCTCGCGCACGGCTGCGCTGAGGTAATCCTCGTGGTATTCAACATACCCGCAGGGCAGGCACCACTGGCCGTGCCCCAGGCTTTTGGAGACGCGCCTGCCCAGGACAAAATGCTTGTCCTGCTCAATCAACACCGCTATCGCGGGTTGCGGATTCTTGTAGTGGACAAAATTGCAGGCGCTACATTTATAGCGTATGCCACCTTCAATTTCTTCCTGTGCGCAGGTTGCGCCGCAGCGTGCGCAAAAGCGTGTCGCGATGGCGTCATTGACTTCTTCTATGCTGTGGGGATACGCCCTGAATACCTGTTGGGTCTTCATGCAGTGGCCTGAATTATCTGAGAATTGCAGGTTATGCTAATGCTGCAGCGGTGGACATACAAATGTTTAAAATGGCGCGATATCGACTGCGCCAGAAACGCCTCGCGGAGAAAGTTGATCCACTGGGGGTTGGTTGCGGGTCAGGAGAGTTGCGCAATGCCAACAAACCCAAGGTCCTGGTCGAAATGCCGCTGTGCGCCTCAGCGCCCGCTAAGCTCTGTTCTGATGGCCGCGATTACCGGCCGGGTGTCGGGTTTTTTGCCGCGCCACAGGGCAAACGATTCGGCGGCCTGCTCGACCAGCATACCGAGGCCGTCGGCGATATGCCCGGCGCCCGCTGCTTTCGCCCAGACCATGAACACCGTGGGTTGTCGACCGTACATCATGTCGTAGCAGCAACAGCTTGAGTTAACCAGTTCACCGGGGACGGGTGGCAGTGCTCCGACCAGGCTGGCGCTGGTGCCGTTAATGATGATGTCAAACGGAGTGGCATTAGCCAACGCATCATAACCGCCGCCCTGAATGGTGCCGAGATCAGCAAATTCCGCCGCTAGCATGCTTGCTTTCGTCGCTGTCCGGTTGGCCAGAACGATGGCCGCCGGTTGTACGTTTAGTAGGGGCTCCAGCACGCCTCGCACCGCGCCGCCGGCACCGAGGATCAATACCCGCTTGCCTGTAAGGGGCCAGCCAAGATTGCCGATGATGTCTTTCACTAATCCGGCGCCGTCGGTGTTGTCGCCGAGGATCGGACTGTTACCGTCGACCGAGATTGTGTTGACTGCTTTTGCTCGTAATGCGCGAGGCGTCAGTCGGTCTGCAAACCGGTAAGCGTCTTCCTTACAGGGCACGGTAACGTTGAAGCCTTTGCCGCCAGCAGCGATAAATTCCCGCGCGGTTTCTGCAAAGCGATGGTCCGGCACGAGGACGCGGTCGTAGTGAATGTGTGCACCGGTTTGTGCGGCGAAGGCATGGTGAATCTGTGGCGAGCGGCTGTGAGCAACCGGGTTGCCCAGAACGGCATATTTATCGGGGATATGGGTCATGCGGGCCGCATCTGATAATTGATTAATCTGCCGCCCAGGCTCGGGGTGGCAGAAAAACATTGTACAGTTCGGCTTCCTCGCTGTCCGGCTCTGGCTGCCAGTCGTATTGCCAGCGTACGAGGGGTGGCAGAGACATCAGGATTGACTCGGTGCGGCCCCCGGTCTGTAAGCCAAAGATTGTGCCTCTATCCTGCACCAGGTTGAATTCCACATAACGACCGCGGCGATAGAGTTGAAACTGGCGTTGCCTCTCGCTATAGGACGTATCCTGGCGCCGCTCCACGATGGGCAAATATGCTTTCGTATAGCTGTCGCCGATGGCGCGCATCAGTGCAAAGCTGTGGTTGAAATCACGTTCGTTATAGTCATCGAAAAACAATCCGCCGATACCCCTGGGTTCATCGCGATGACGCAGAAAAAAGTATTCGTCGCACCATTGCTTGAAGCGTGGGTAGATGTCGTTGCCAAAGGGGTCGCAGGCGTCCCTCGCAGTACGGTGCCAGTGCTGACAGTCGTCCAGATTGCCGTAGTAGGGTGTCAAGTCGTAGCCGCCCCCGAACCACCACACCGGGGGCTGACCATCCTGCTCGGCAATAAACATACGCACATTGGCATGGGAGGTTGGCACATATGGGTTGCGGGGGTGTATGACCAGCGACACCCCCATCGCCTCGAATGATCGGCCGGCCAGTTCGGGGCGGGCAGCGGTGGCAGATGCAGGCAACTGCGCGCCGGACACGTGGGAAAAATTAACGCCACCTTTTTCAAAGATGGCACCGTCCTCGATGACTCGCGACTGCCCGCCGCCGCCTTCCTTGCGCGTCCATTTATCTTCCCGAAAAGAAACATCTGGCTCAAGTGCCTGTAGCTGTGAGGAAATGCTGCTTTGCAAATTGAGCAGGTATGCCCGCACAGCTGATTTATCGATCATGCTCTCGTTCCATCTGTTCTTGGTGCCTTCTGGCGTCAGCCGCCAGGACGAATTATCGCGCCCGAGATCAGATCGCGAATTTCACTTGGCTTGCTGGCCTTGCCGACTTTGCCGGGTACATAAGCATCGATGTTATTGCCGAAATAGACTTTGACCTTGGTCAATGTCCGGGCCTCTGGTAAACCCTGTGGATTGGCCGATGTCGATACCAGCGGACCTCTGAACGCTCGGCTAAGCGCGGCTGCTATTGGGTGAGCGGTTACCCGCAGCGCCAGGGTGGGCTGGCCCCCGGTTATCCACCGCGGCGCGAATTCGTTGTCGGGTACCAGCCATGTCACTGGGCCAGGCCAGGCCTCGGTCATCATCCGGTATTGCCTGGTTGTCACCCGTGACAGGTAAGGCTTGAACATGTCGACGCTTGCGGCAACGAGAATCAGGCCTTTACCAATATCGCGCTTTTTAAGGGCCAGGATTCTGGTCGTCGCTACGGCGTTGTCTGGGTCGCAACCCAGGCCCCAGACCGATTCGGTGGGATAGGCTGCGATGCCACCTGCGGCCATTAACTGCGCAGCGCGCTTTATTCGGGGGTGGTGCGTATAGTCGAGCAACAATTGGCCCTGCCGTTTATGGTGAAAGCTTTCGATGATTAACAGTACAAAGCTGGCGGTGCCAGAGCGGCGCAGCCTAACCCAGGCGTCGTGCATCAGCAAGCGTCGATCAGCATACTCGCACGTACAGGCCCGCGCGGTTTTCAACTACACTTTTTAACTCCAGGCTGGTCAGTATGCTGATCAGGTCCGCGACTGATAAACCGCTCCGCGAAACCAATGTATCGAGGTCGACCGGGTCGAAGCCGAGCTCTGCAAGTACGCTGGCTTCGTCACTGTCGAGATCGAGGTGCTGTCGCGGTGTGTTTGCCGAGTCTGCGATAAATGACAGCATACCGCCAAGCTGGATGACGATATCCTCCGCCTTTTCTACCAGTGTTGCGCCTTCCCTGATCAGTTGGTGGCAACCTTTTGACATGGGGCTATGGATGGAGCCGGGCACTGCAAACACTTCCCGGCCCTGATTCAGGGCGTGGCGGGCAGTGATCAGTGAACCACTTCTCAGGGCTGCCTCGATGACCAGTACGCCCAGGCTTAATCCGCTGATTATGCGGTTGCGCTGCGGAAAGTTTGCCGCTCGGGGCGGTGTTCCAGGCAGAAACTCGGACACGACAGCCCCGCCATCGGCAACGATGGCGTGATAAAGGTCACTGTGACGACGGGGATAAACGATGTCAATGCCGGTGCCGAGTACAGCGATGGTGGCGCCCTGTTGCATGGCTCCGCGATGAGCCGCGGCATCGATACCCAGGGCTAGACCGCTGGTGATGGCGAAACCGCTAGCACTCAATGTGCGCGCAAAAGCTGCTGCGATTTTTTCACCTGATACGCTGTGCTGGCGGCTGCCAACAATGGCAATTTGGGGCAGGGCGAAAGCATTGATATCGCCTCTGATATAAAGGACTGGTGGTGGACTGGGTATCTCTTTCAGCAGTGCGGGATAATGGTCGGCATTAACAGTGGTGACGCTGACGCCGATGTTTTCACAGGCGTCAATGACGCGAGCTGCACTGTTTTGATACTGGGTTCGTCTGGCTTGATATTGGGCGATACCTGCGCGGTATTTGGCGGGCAGCTCAGCCAGATTGGCCTGCAGTACACTGTCAAAGGCGCCAAAGCGCTCGACCAGCTTTATCAGGCCCGCATTGCCGATACCAGGGAGCAACTGGAGAATGACTGCGGATTGAGTTTCTGTGTGCATAACCCCTTCCCTGGGGTGAATTTTCGGCGATTGTTAGCGACGTGTTATTGGTTAAGTAGTTGGTGCTGTGTCCGCACGCGCTTCTATGTGTGTGCTGGCAAGCGGCCGCGCTATCACGGATTCTTGACCATGTCCCTGACGGCCACAGGGCGGTTCGCATTCAGGAGCAGGCCAAAGCTCATTTTCTCAAACGTGCGGAAAATCATTAGCAGCCCGGCTCGTTCCGGTGGCAGCGTTACAAGGTCGCCGACAACACGGTCCTTGACCACTTCGCCGGTCTTGTAAATAGCCAGTAAATCACCCGTCTCCAGGCTGTCTCTGTTGCCCAGGTTGATTGCGACCACATCGAGAAAGCCCGCGTTATTGACGCCGCCCTCAATCGCGATAATAAGGCCACTCGTTCCTTCCGGTGGGGCGCCAGGGTGGAAAGTGGTATCAATTTTTCGCTCTTCTTCGGGCAGCAAGCGGTCCTTGATGCGGATTTCTTCCAGGCTTCGCGTGGCTCCCAGCGTGGCAATGTCCCCATTAATAACCTTGAGTTTGGCGGATCCAATATCTTGTGCGCGGATACCAAGCAGTTCCTTCGTTACAGGATCAACGTACTGACCCCCGTTGCGGTACAGCCCGAAAAACCCTACTTCGCCGGCAAAGTCCCCGCGCGCGTAGAAATCGTTACCAACAGCGGATAGCAGGTGCTTCTCCTGTCCAGCAACGACGTAGGGAGCGGCCTCCAACACGCCGGCGTCGACTACCCTGTTGCGCGAAAGAAAGCTGTTGATCACGTCAAGCGGCAGAGCTGGGATCGGGTCTCTGTTAGCAGACTCTCTGATCTGGGGGCTGAGTTTGACATCACGCCCGCGATTCAACATGAGTCGTGGCTTGCCATCTATATAAATCAGACTGATAACATCGCCAGGGTAAATAAGATGGGGGTTGGGGATTTGCGGATTGACCTGCCAGATTTCGGGCCATAGCCAGGGTTGGCTCAGAAAGTGGTCAGATATATCCCAAAGAGTATCGCCCTTTTTGACTGTATATTTATCAGGAATACCTTCATTGAAGGGAGCTTCTGTCGCCAGTGTGACCGCAACTAACGCCCAGATACCCAGCAAACCCAGCAATACTTTCTTCATCTCGTCCATCCTATGTGCTGAAACTCAATAGTGTATAATGGCGCTTATTGAGGTTTTGTCGGTCATTACGTCCGTTCAACCTCTAATGTTAACAGTGGTTTATACCCTTTTGCTAGAAATCCGTCACAAACAACATGACAGCTTTGACAATTCTTGAATTTCCGGACCCGCGGCTGCGTGTCAAAGCGCGACCGGTGGTCGATGTTGACAAACGTATACGGCGGCTTGTCGACGATATGCTGGAAACGATGTATCTGGCAAATGGCATTGGTCTGGCGGCGACACAGGTCGACGTGCATGAACGGGTCGTGGTGATGGATTTGTCCGAGGCACGGGATGAACCTCGAATCTTTATCAATCCGGAGGTGGAGATTCTGGCTGATAGTCGTGCGGAGTACGATGAAGGTTGTCTCTCAGTACCGGGGTTTTATGAAACTGTGTCGCGGCCTGACGTGATCAGAGTGAAAGCCCTGGATCGTTGCGGGAAACCGTTCCAGTTTGAACCGGAAGGACTGCTAGCCGTGTGTATCCAACATGAACTCGATCACCTCGACGGCAAGTTGTTTGTTGATTATCTCTCTGCCCTGAAAAGACAGCGCATTCGTAAAAAACTTGAAAAACTGCACAAAGAACCTGCCTGAGCAGCTACGCATATCGCGATAAACCTCGAGGAAACTCTCCCATCATGCAAGGATTAAAATTGATCTTTGCTGGTACCCCTGACTTTGCCGCCCGTCATTTGCAGGCGCTTCTGAGTCTGCCCCAGCACGAGGTGGTCGCGGTCTATACGCAGCCAGACCGGCCGTCTGGGCGAGGCAAGAAACTGACAGCCAGTCCTGTTAAGGCCCTGGCCGTAGAACGTCATCTTCCGCTGCATCAACCCGTCTCGCTTAAAAGCGATACCACCCAACAACAGTTGGCTGAGTACGGGGCAGATCTTATGGTGGTTGTCGCGTATGGATTGCTGTTGCCCAAAACTGTCCTGAGCATCCCTCGTCTGGGTTGCATCAACGTACACGCTTCCTTGTTGCCGCGCTGGCGCGGTGCTGCACCGATTCAGAGGGCTATCGAAGCGGGAGATACGCAGACCGGTATTACCATCATGCAAATGGACGAGGGTTTGGACACGGGAGCAATACTGGCCCGTGTGACCTGCGATATTGGCGCCACCGACAGCGCCGGTACGGTGCAGGACAACCTTGCTCGGTTAGGCGCCGATATTTTATTGGCGACGCTCGCTGATGCGGCCAATGAGACCCTTGTGGCCCAGCAGCAGGACAATTCGCTGGTGACCTACGCGCACAAGATTACCAAGGACGAGGCGCTGCTCGACTGGAGTCAGCCTGCGGTCAATCTCGCGCGTAAAATTCGTGCTTTTAATCCACAGCCAGTTGCTTTTGCGACACTGGGTGGATCGGCAGGGGAGCGCGTGCGTATCTGGCAGGCGGCCCCGGTAAGTCGTCAGCACCAGGCTGCGCCCGGGGAGATACTGTCCTGTAATGAGGCCGGTATTCTGGTTGCCTGCGGCAACGACGCACTGTTGCTGATCGAAATTCAGTTACCGGGTAAGCGGCGCATGGCGGTCGGCGATGTGCTGAAGGGGCACCCGGACTGGGCTTTGCCCGGCATCCGTTTCGGTAGCTGATTAGCTATGTTGGTGAGGGTTGCTGCTGCCAGGGTGCTTGCCCGTGTGATTCGGGATGGCCTCTCGCTAAATGTATGTCTGGCTGAGTTTGCGCAGAAAGTGCCTGAAAAAGAGCAGTCGCTGTTGAGCGAACTGTGCTACGGCACATTGCGACAGTATCCCGCTATTCTCAGGATAGTCGCCCGGCTGCTTGATAAGCCGCTCAAAGAAAAAGACAGCGAGATTCTGGCGCTGGTAGCCTGTGCGCTTTACCAGCTAACCGACACCCGTATTCCTGATCATGCAGTGGTCAATGAATCCGTTGCGGCTTGCGTTAAATTGAAACGGCCCTGGGCAAAAGGGCTGACCAACGCCGCGCTGCGTCGTTTCATTCGTGAACGCCACGCGATCGAAACCGCTTTGGCGGATGATCCCGAATACGTATTTGCTCACCCGAACTGGCTGATTGAGGCTGTTGAACGGGCCTGGCCGATGCAGGCGCTGGAAATCTTAACAGCAAATAATCAGCGCGCACCCATGACCCTGCGTGTCAATGCGCTACGCACTACGCGCGGCGCCTATCTGTCAGCCAATTTTAGTCAAGACACTGCTCGTGCCACCGGTTATAGCGATGCGGGTGTGCAGTTGAGCCAGCCGGCGCCGGTGACGGAGGTGGCGGGTTTTAGCGATGGTCTGGTCAGTGTTCAGGATGAAGCCGCCCAGCTGGCAGCGGTTCTACTTGAAGTAAAGGCCGGTCACCGAGTGCTTGATGCGTGCTGTGCACCCGGGGGCAAGACCTGCCATATTCTGGAGGCTACACCGACATTGACTGAGCTGGTGGCCATTGATATCGACCCGCAGCGACTGGAAAAAGTCAGGGAAAACCTGCATCGCCTCAAGCTAAAGGCCTCGCTAGTCGCCGCGGACGTCATCGATACAGATAGCTGGTGGGATGGCGCTCTTTTTGATCGCGTGTTGCTAGATGCGCCCTGCTCCGCGAGCGGTGTGATTCGTCGCCATCCAGACATCAAATTACTGCGTAAGCCGGAAGATATTGATAAGCTGGCCGAGCTGCAGCTGGCAATGCTGACCAGGCTTTGGCCCCTGCTAAATGTTGGCGGCAAGTTGCTGTATGCAACGTGCTCGGTGTTACCAGCGGAAAACGATGCAGTGGTAGAGCGCTTTATGGACAGCGTCGACGATGCCGAGGCGTGTCTCGTCGCCACTGAAGCCGGTAGTAAGACAGTGTTCGGTCGCCAATTGTTTCCAGTGATGGATGGGCACGACGGGTTTTACTACGCGTTACTGGAAAAAATACGTGCTACCGAAAACACACGCGCTGCTGGATAAAACACAAAACGGTGAGCGCTGATATCACCGAACCAGGCTATGCCGATATATGAAGATAGTTATTGTGGGCGCGGGGCAGGTGGGCGGTACGCTGGCGGAAAATCTGGCCAGTGAGGCTAATGATATAACCGTCATCGATCCCGATGCGGCGCGATTGCGTGAGCTTCAGGATCGCCTGGATATTCGTACTGTTCATGGTTTCGGTTCCCATCCCGATGTGCTGGTGGCGGCAGGTATCGAAGATGCTGATATGCTGGTGGCTGTGACCAACAGTGATGAGGTCAATATGGCGGCTTGCCAGGTCTGCCACTCGCTGTTTCGCACCCCGACCAAAATCGCGCGCGTTCGTTCCGGTAGTTACTCACATAGCGATCACAGTCAAAAGTTGTTCAACGAAAAAAATATCCCCATCGATGTGCTCATCACGCCCGAACAGGTCGTCACGGATTACATAACCAAACTGATTGAACACCCTGGTACGTTACAGGTACTCGATTTTGCCGATGGCGCAGTTCAGCTGGTGGCATTAAGAGCGATTAAAGGCGGCCCCATGGTTGGCCATCAGTTGTCAGATATTCGTGAACAAATGCCGGGCGTGGACGCGCGGGCGGCGGCGATTTTCCGCCAGGACAGGCCGATCGTGCCGGATGGTGATACGGTTATCCAGGAAGGTGACGAGGTCTTTTTTATTGCCGCCAAAGCTGACATACGCAAAGTCATGATGGAGCTAAGGCGCACCGAAAAACCTTACCACCGCATCATCATTGCCGGGGGCGGTAATATCGGCTATCGCCTGGCGAAGGCGCTCGAACATAAATACAACGTCAAGGTCATTGAGTATTCGCTTGAAAGAAGTGAGTACCTGGCTGAGCGGTTGAATAAAACGGTGATTTTGCATGGACAGGCGGCTAACAGGGAGTTGCTCCTGGAAGAAAATATCGACAAAACTGATGTTTTCCTGGCGGTCACGAACGACGATGAGGTCAATATTATGGCATCGCTGCTGGCCAAGCGGCTCGGTGCCAGAAAGGTAATGACCTTGATTAGCAATCCGGTTTACGCGGACCTGATGCAGGGCAGCGAAATCGACATAGCGATATCGCCACAGCAGGCCACCACCAGTTCATTGCTGTCTCATGTGCGTCGCGGCGACACGCTCAATGTGCATTCACTGCGGCGCGGCGCGGCGGAAGCGCTGGAAATAGTTGCTCATGGCGACGCCAAGAATTCGAAAGTCGTGGGCCGGGCCATTCAGCGGATCAAGTTGCCGGAGGGAACCACCATCGCGGCGCTGGTGCGCAACGGGGAAGTGATAATCACCCACCACGATACAGTCATCGAACAGGACGACCACGCCATTGTGTTTATGATAGATAAACGGCATACGCGCGAGATTGAAAAGCTGTTTCAGGTAGGGTTTACCTTTTTCTAATGCATTTTTCGATTATCGCTCGCATTCTCGGTCTGCTATTGATGTTGTTCAGCGCCAGCATGTTGCCGCCGATCATCGTTGCCATTATTTATGAAGAGCCGACGCGTCAGGCATTTTTTCTGGCCCTGGCCATCACTTTTTCCGTTGGCATGCTGGTCTGGTTGCCTAACAGTCGCAGTCAGGGTGAATTGCGCACCCGGGATGGCTTCCTGGTGACAGTGCTGTTCTGGTTGATTCTGGGTCTTAGCGGCGCCCTGCCGCTGGCTCTGGTAGAGCCGAGCCTGTCGCTAACCGACGCCGTATTTGAATCAATCAGCGGTCTGACAACGACCGGAGCGACTGTCATTACTGGGCTCGATGAGCTGCCTAAATCGATCCTTTATTATCGCCAGCAACTGCAATGGCTGGGTGGTATTGGTATCGTGGTCATTGCTGTGGCGGTGATGCC
>JBFJZC010000052.1:0-12698 GCA_041622295.1 Porticoccaceae bacterium | reverse complement strand
TTAGTCCAGCCCGAGAGTAATAAAGGGAGAGATACCGCCGTCAGGCAGTTTTGTCAGCTTTTTCCTGCTCTTTTTCCTGCCTGGTCTGCGCTGTTCCATCCGTTGTTGATTCGCCGTCCGCTGAGTCTTTGGCGTCTTTGTCGTTGGAGGAGACGGCTTCTTTGAAGCCCTTAATAGCTCCGCCGAGGTCGCCGCCCATGCCTTTCAAACGCTTGGTACCAAAGATAAGCACAACAATGACCAGGATAATGACGAGTTGCCAGATACTTATTCCGCCCAATCCCATAATTGCCTCCGCGTTTACTGGTTTCGACTGGCTTTTTCAGTCAGCCCTGAAGTGTCGAACCGGCGAGCGAGTTCCGCCAGTACAGGCTCGGCATTCTCCCCCAAGTGTGACAGCATTACCAGTGTGTGGAACCACAGGTCAGCGGTTTCACTTATCAGATCAGCATTGTTACCACTCGCAGCGGCATCTTTGGCGGCGATAATGGTTTCAGTACATTCTTCGCCAACTTTTTCCAGAATTTTGTTGAGACCCTGGTGATGCAGGCTGGCCACGTAGGAGTTGTCTGGATCATCGGACTTGCGTTGGGCGAGGATTTTATCGAGTGCTTGTAGGATATCGTTCATAGCTGGGAGTCTAACGGTAAATAGTTGTTGGATCTTTTAACACGGGCTCGACAGTTTGCCACTGGCCACTTTTTAATACCTGAAAAAAGCAGGACTTACGGCCGGTGTGACAGGCAATGCCCCCTTGTTGCTGCACCTGCAGGAGGATGACGTCGTTGTCACAGTCCAGGCGGATTTCGCTAACGCGCTGGACGTGACCAGACTCTTCACCTTTGCGCCAAAGTCTTTGTCGGGATCGTGACCAGTACACAGCTCGACCCTCTGTGACAGTCAAGGCGAGTGCCTCTCGGTTCATCCAGGCGACCATCAGGATTTTCCTGCTGATGGCGTCCTGAGCAAGTGCTGGAACCAGGCCGTGTTCGTTCCAGGCGACCAGGTCGAGGAAGTCCGACGACTGGGCATCTCTGGTGTCTTGTTCGCTCATCGCGTTACATTTGCCCCTGTGTTGTGTCGTCCATGCTACCGCACCCACGGTACGCCAGCATGAAAATATGGCCTGGACTGGCTGATTATTGCAGTATTACCGCAGTAGCAACAGCAATGCACCCGCCGCCGCAAGTACGACGCCCATTGCGGTGATATCACCGTAATGAGAGTCGTTGGCCATAACTATACTGCTTAAGCCAGCACCGATGAGCAGTGCGCCGCACACTTTCAAGGTGGTTCGGGTGTTGACGCCGGTGTCCACGTTAACCGGTCTGGTGCTCAGGGTTTGTTCGAGTTTTTTTATTTGCTCCAGTGAACTGATCACCAGCTGCGGAAGTTCAGGTAAGCGCTCCAGCCATTCTGGACCGTGGGCGCGCAGGCGTCGAAACAGATTTTGCGGGCCAAAATGCCGGAGCAGCCAGCGCTCGAGAAAGGGGTGTGCGGTCGACCACAGGTCAAGATCGGGATACAGCTGGCGGCCCAGCCCTTCGATGTTGAGTAAGGTTTTTTGCAGTAATACCAGTGATGGTTGTACTTCAGCATCAAAGCGTTGCGCAGCCTGAAACAGGTTTATAAGTAACTGTCCGCAGGATATTTCTTTTAGCGGGCGCTGAAAGATGGGTTCACAAACCGTGCGGATAGCGGCCTCCACTTCCACGAGAGAGGCTGATTCGCCGACCCACCCTGCCAGCTGATGCAACTCCGCCACCTGCCGGTAATCGCGGCGAAATACTGCCAGCAGATTTCGGGCGAGATAGTACTGATCCCGATCCGACAGGGAACCGATGATGGCGCAATCGATGGCCAGGTAGCGGGGTGTTTGTGGATTGGTCGTATCGACAAAGATATTTCCCGGGTGCATATCGGCGTGGAAAAAATTATGCTCGAATACCTGAGTGAAAAAAATCTCCACACCGCGTTCAGCCAGCACCTTGAAATTTGTGCCGGCCTTTTTAAGCGCTTCTACATCTGTTACGGGCGTAGCATAAATACGCTCCATTACCAGGACTTTCTCGTTGGTGTAAGGCCAGTGAATTTCTGGCACGTAGAGCAGGGGGGAGTTGTCGAAGTGGCGTCGTAGCGTCGCGGTGTTAGCCGCCTCTCTTTGCAAATTGAGCTCGTCGAGGATAGTAACGCGATAGTCCTCGGCTACCTGTATCGGCCGGAGGCGCCTACCGTCGGGACTGTATTTTTCAATCAGTCGCGCAATTGATATTAGCAGAGCACAGTCCTGCTCAATGACGGTGTTGATGTCCGGTCGAATGACTTTCACCACCACATCGCGGCCATCGCGCAGCGTGGCGGCATGGACTTGTGCGACGGAAGCAGAAGCGAGTGGCCGGTGGTCGAATGACTCAAATAACTGGTTGATATCCTGTCCCAGCGCAGCTTCGACGCAAGCGACAAATTGTGCCGGTTCAAAAGGCGGCACCTGATCCTGTAATTTATCGAGCTCAGAGCATATATCTGCTGGAATTAAATCCGGTCGCGTTGACAGGAGCTGGCCAAACTTTACAAACACCGGACCGAGACTTTCTAGAGCTTTGCGCAGGCGTTCACCGCGCGGTTTTGACGGTGCTGGCAGAAGCCTGAGGGGGCAAATTAATAGCCTCACCAGCCAGGGTAGTGACTGGTTGGTGACCAGGCTGTCGAGTCGGTAGCGCAGGAACACCTGATTGATTTTTATTAATCGCGCGATGCGGGACATGTCTTTGTGATACCGAAAGGTGGCCGGCCGGTCTAGCCAATGATCTGTAAGAATCGGGATTTGAGTAGCTCGAATCGCCGCTGTAATTGCTGGCGATCACCGCCCAGTGCCACGACCGTTGCGGAGAATTCGTTAACGATTTCCCGCCAGGGTGCCGCCGGCAGTTCATACCGAAAGTAGTTTTCCATTTCGTCGGCAGTTCGCGTAGCCGCCTGTTCCTGCCATTTTCTGGCATGGCGCACGGATTTGCCTACCAGGTGTGCCGGTACATCGCCAACCCAGGTCGCGAACCAGGCTTCCCAGTCGATCTCCAGGCTCTGGAGGTGGTGTCGAAGTATGGCGAAAAACATGCGGTCACCGCTAATTTTCACCGGTCCCAGGTAAGTGTCGAGGGGATTTTTGTCGGCGGCCAACAAAGCTAACGCCGGTAGGGAGCCCGACACCTGTGCGTTGGTGGCGCCGTCGGACTCTGTCGCAGGAACTATGTGTACCTGGGAATCTCGGCAGCTGAGCACGATATCAAAGGGCGGCAGATGCGAAGTGATACGCAGGGCTTTGCCGTTGACCTTGCCGGTTATGCCGCTGAATAAATCGCTGCCATGCGCCGTGTACGAGAGCGCTTCATTGAATAGTCGCTCGCTCCCGGCACACGCCAGAGCAATGTAGGCCGACCCTGCGCCGCTCACGGTTTTATACCCCGGTGGACGGCGACGATCCCGCCGGTGAGGTTGTGGTAGGTGCAGCGCTCAAAACCTGCCGCTGCCATCATGGTTTTGAGGGTTTCCTGATCGGGGTGCATACGGATGGATTCGGCGAGGTATTGATAGCTGTCGGAATCGTTGGTGACCAGTTTGCCAATGCGCGGTAGCACCTGAAAAGAGTAGGTGTCGTAAAGCTTTTGTAATAAGGGGTTCACGGGTTTCGAAAACTCCAGCACCAGCAGACGACCGCCCGGTTTGAGCACCCGCAGCATTGATACCAGGGCGGCGCTTTTGTCAGTGACGTTGCGCAGGCCAAAAGCGATGGTGATGCAATCAAAACTATTGTCAGCAAAGGGCAGGTGTTGCGCATCAGCCTGAACAAAATCGACGTTATCTACAACACCCCGGTCAGTGAGCCGATCACGTCCAACACCTAGCATGGACGCGTTGATGTCGGCGAGGATAACACTGCCTTCCTTGCCGACCCGCCTCGCAAACTTGAGGGCGAGATCACCCGTGCCGCCCGCAATGTCGAGCACACGATGGCCGTTGCGAACACCGGATAACTCAATGGTGAATTGCTTCCAGAGACGGTGTATGCCGCCCGACATCAAGTCGTTCATGATGTCGTATCTGGCGGCAACCGAGTGAAATACCTCCGCTACGCGCTCCGCTTTTTTTTCGATCGGTATCTGTTGATAACCGAAATCGGTGGTTTTTTCGTTGGCCATGGCTTGCTCCGGCATACAGCTGGATATTGTACACCGCTGCGGAAGCGGGTGTGAGCCGGTGAATCAACCGAGATAGCGTTTGCGGCGGGTAGGTTTAAGGCGGGCCAGGTCGACCACCATGAATCCGTCAACACAGTCGGCAAAGGCGGTATCGATATTGAAGGCAGCAAACTGTACCCCGCCTGGGTCACAGAGTTCAGAGTACTGCTTGTAGAGCGGGGGTACCCTGAGATTCATTTCCGCCAGTTTCTGCTTGAGCTGCGCAAACTCCTCGTGGTAAGCGAGGCCGGGAAACTGTTGCGCCAATATGGCCTGTGATGACGGTGCCATGAGATAGGGTCGCCTGGCGGTCGCCAGGGGCTGAAGTGGCTGGAAGTGTCGCTGGTAAAAGAAGATCAGCATATCTTTAGCTGGCGCAGGGTAGGCGTCACTCAGCGAGACCGGCCCAAACAGGTATCGGTATTCGGGGTGTTTGCGCAGGAACATGCCAATACCGCACCAGAGGTAATCGAGGCTGCGATTGCCCCAGTATTTTGGTTGTACAAAGCTGCGGCCGAGCTCAAGGCCGCGTTCAAAATAGGCATTCATACCGGTCGAAAAGTCAAAAAGACTTGCTGAATACAGGTGGCTGTAGTTTTTTGGCGAGCTGGCGTTACGAGCTTCACACAGGCGGTAGGCGCCAACTATTTCCTGCGCCTCGTCGTCCCACAATACGAGGTGGAAATAATGTCGATCATAGCTGTCGAGGTCGCGATCCTGGCCGGTGCCTTCGTCTACTGCGCGAAAGGACAATTCCCTCAAACGGCCTATTTCACGCATTACGCACGAGTCGGGTCGATGCCGGTAAAGGTAGATTTGTTTATTATCTGTGGTCTCGCCCAGCAGCTCGCACAGCAGGATTTCATTGCGTAGTTGTATCCGTAACTCGGGGTTGGCGAGTGCTTCCAAAGAACTAAAAATCCCCGGCTTGCCATTACCAACGCGATAAAGATGCTGCTTAAACAAGTCGGTTTTATCGCGCAGCGGCAGGTTGATTCGACGATAAGTTTTGTAACTTATTGGTTCACCAATACGAATATCCACACAGCGCTGCGCCTGCTTGAACATCTCGCGGAACAGCCAGAGGGTGGACAGAGGTTTGGCCAAAAACGATAGCGCGTAGAAGAAAGCAGAGTTACGACCGTCGATATGGATAGGCAGGACCGGTGCTGCACAGGCGCTCGCAATACGCAGAAAGCCGTGCTGCCATTGACCATCGCAAACGCCTTTTGGACCCAGCCTCGAGACTTCTCCGGCTGGGAAGATAATTAATGCGCCCTCGTTTTCCAGGAAGTGGCGTATGTCTGTCAGACATTTCCGGGTTGTCCGTCCAGTCATGTTGTCGACCGGCAGGATGACTGGTTGCAGAGGTGTTACAGCCGCCAGGACATTGTTGGCGACGACTTTTACATCCGGCCTGACTTTGCGCACCAGTTTTAGCAGGGCGAGGCCATCCAGGGTACCGATGGGGTGGTTGGCAACAATAACAACTTTGCCCTGAGCGGGTATGCGCCGCCATTGCTGATCACGCAGACGGTAGTCAAAAGCAAAATAATCGAGCACTTTGTCGACAAAATCAAAACCCTCCAGATTAGGGTCGTCAAGCTCCAGCTGGCGTAGCTCCTTTTCGTGGAACAATCGCCGCAGGCCGACTACGAGGGGTTTTGCAAATAGCGGTTGCTTGATCCCCCAGTGGGGATAGCGTTGCAATAATAGTGTCTCTACGTCGAACATCAGCAACCCCAATATTTTGTGAGACATTCACAGCGATAGCCTCTCAACATCAGTGAACATGCGTGTATGAAACTGCAGTGTAAAGTACTATTTTGACAGCTTGGAGACAGTCAGGCTCTCGTCGCCAGCTGCGTTGCGGATGCGTCTTTATGGGGTCTCAGGGGAGGGTGTCCGAGTCCGATGACGCTGGGTTTGGAGGGTTTTCGTTGGCCGTAATAGTGGGTGAGCAGCCCGTTAACCAGCCGCGTCAGTAAATGCTTAGCTCAAATGACCAAGGTGTTTGCCAACCGTCTGCAGGGTTGATTTGAATAAACCTGGCGTGGTGGCAACGATATGTCCGGATTCCATATACCGGTTGCCGCCCTGAAAATCGGCGATGCGACCGCCAGCTTCCTGCACCAGTATGACGCCAGCGGCAATGTCCCAGGGCTGCAGATACATTTCCCAAAAGGCGTCAAAGCGCCCGGCAGCCACGTAGGCAAGATCAAGGGACGCCGCACCCATACGGCGGATACCGGAGGATTGCTCGGCGAGCGCTGCCACGGATGCCAGGTAGGGTTCCATGTTGTCGAAGGGCTGGCCGCTAAAGGGGATGCCTGTGGCATACAGCGCACCGCTGCGTTGTATACGCCCGGAGACCCGAATGCGATTGCCGTTAAGGTGTGCTCCGCGGCCTCGGCTAGCGGTAAATTCTTCCTGTTTGATCGGATCGTAGACGACACCGTGTTCAAGTCTGCCGCGGTAGCGAAAGGCAATGGAAATCGCATAGTGGGGGATGCCCCGAATAAAATTGGTGGTGCCATCGAGAGGATCTACGATCCATACGGCGTCAGGGTCGGAACCGTTGAGCATACCGGCTTCTTCACACAGAATGCAGTGATCCGGATAGGCTTTTCTCAGTTGCTGAATAATTTCACGCTCGGCGGCGTGGTCAACTTCGGTGACGAAGTCATGCTGGTTCTTTTCATTGATCTTGATGCGATCGCGTTTTGAGGACGCTCGAACGACCAGCTCGCCAGCGCTGCGCGCGGCTCGTAAAGCGATATTGATCATCGGTTCCATAGGAATATGTTCGGGCTTCTGCAAAATGGCCGCGGATTGTATCAAAATCGGTCGCCTGGCTGGCACTTTGTTAGCTTCGTTAACAACACAACTTTGTTGGCGCGCGGCGCACTGATCACCGGGGTGTGGTTTGTTACAATGCGCGCCCTTTAGCCAGGACTACTTATGAAAGAAAGATTTGACAATATGCGTGTGGTGCTGGTGAACACGAGTCACCCGGGTAATATTGGCGCCGCAGCGCGAGCTATCAAGAACATGGGGCTGGAACGTTTGTTCCTCGTGGCCCCCCGGGAGTTTCCCGCTGACCGGGCGGTGTGGCGCGCCGCCAACGCTGTTGACGTGCTCAACAAGGCTGTGGTGGTAGAAACACTTGACGAAGCTATAGGTGATTGTGGGCTGGTCATTGGCAGCAGTGCTCGTGAGCGCAGTATTCCATGGCCTTCACTGGAGCCGCGAGAGTGTGGTGAAAGAATGTGGCGGGAAGCGGCCGATCATAAGGTCGCGCTGGTTTTCGGTCGGGAAGACCGGGGGCTGACCAACGATGAACTGCAGAAATGTACTTACCATGTCCACATACCTTCAAACCCAGAATATAGCTCCTTGAATCTTGCGGCGGCCGTGCAGGTGCTCACTTATGAAGTGCGTATGGCTGCTCTAAGCGAGAGTAAGGCGGCTTGCCAGGGCGATAATGAATGGGATATCCCACCAGCTAAAGTGGCTGAGCTGGAGCTTTATTACGTGCATCTGGAGCAGGCGCTGGTGGACCTGGGTTTCCATGATCGGGCTAACCCGCGGCAGACCATGACCCGGCTGCGTCGACTGTTTAACCGCATCCGGCTGGACAGCATGGAGCTGTCAATCATGCGCGGTGTGTTAACGGCGATACAAAATGCCGTGTTCAGGTTTGAGAAAGCTGCGTCAAAAGATGAGGCCTCCCCGTCAGGTGCGGACGATCCTTCTTAGCGTGAGGGTGTTCGAGGGGCCTTAAAGTTGAGCAAAAAAGTCGGGTATTTACTTGACTAAAAGAGTAGGTTATTTGATAATGCGCAGTCTTCACAGGTTCATAAGGGTGCGTGGATGAGATTGACCACCAGAGGGCGTTATGCAGTCACAGCGATGCTGGATCTCGCTTTACACGGTGATGCGGGACCAATCAGCCTGGCCGATATTTCGACACGGCAGGAGATATCGCTATCCTATCTTGAGCAGCTGTTCGCCAAGTTGAGGAAGCAGGATCTGGTGACGAGCGTGCGCGGACCGGGTGGTGGTTATTGCCTGGGTCAAAACGGCGTTGACATCAATGTTGCCGACATCATCGACGCTGTCAATGAGTCCACGGACGCTACCAACTGTGGTGGCAAGGGTATCTGTCAAAACGGTGAAATATGCCTGACACATGACCTGTGGAATGATCTGAGCGAGCAAATTCACACATTCCTGGCTGACATAACGTTGGCGAAACTGATGTCTAAGGCGCATGTTCAGTCAATTTGCGAGCGCCAGAACGGGCGACAGCTGGGGGCGCATAAGGCGCTGGGTTTGATCGATACCGAAATAGTAAATTTGTAGTAGTGATGGAGTGTTACACGTGAAACTGCCAATCTATCTGGATTATTCTGCAACGACACCGGTTGACCCGCGGGTTGCAGCCTGTCTAATCAAATGTTTGACGAGTGACGGGGTGTTTGGCAACGCAGCTTCGCGATCCCACACCTTCGGCTGGCAGGCTGAAGCGGTGATTGAGGAAGCGCGGCAGCATGTTGCCGACCTGATTAACGCGGACCCGCGGGAAATTGTCTGGACCTCCGGCGCTACCGAGTCGGACAACCTGGCAATCAAAGGTGTGGCGCATTTTAACGCCCGCAAGGGTAAACACATCATCACCTCAAAAATTGAGCACAAAGCGGTGCTTGATACCTGTCGTCAGCTGGAGCGGGAAGGTTACGAGGTCACCTACCTAGACCCGGATGCAGATGGTCTGACGTCAGCGCAGGCGGTGGCGGGCGCGATTCGTGATGACACCACGCTAGTATCGATCATGCACGTCAACAATGAGCTTGGGGTGATTAATGATATTGCCGCGATTGGTGAAGTGTGTCGCGAGCGAGGGGTAATTTACCACGTTGACGCAGCTCAAAGTGCTGGCAAAGTGCCCATCGATCTGTCGGTGATGAAGGTGGATTTAATGTCGTTTTCGGCCCACAAAGTTTATGGCCCGAAAGGTATTGGTGCCCTGTATGTGCGGCGCAAGCCGCGAGTCAGACTGGAGGCGCAGATACATGGTGGTGGGCATGAGCGAGGCATGCGATCGGGCACCCTGCCAACCCATCAGATAGCCGGTATGGGAGAGGCGTTTCGCATTGCTCGCGAAGAAATGAAAGAAGAGGGAGAGCGAATTCAGGCATTGCGCAACCGTCTTTGGGAGGGCTTGAAGAGCATAGAAGCCGCCCACCTCAATGGCTCTCTTGAGCAGCGAGTATCGGGCAATCTTAATGTCAGCTTTGCATACGTGGAAGGTGAGTCGTTGATCATGGCCTTGAAGGATCTGGCCCTGTCGTCCGGTTCGGCCTGCACCTCCGCCAGTTTGGAGCCATCCTATGTGCTGCGGGCGCTGGGGCTGGAAGATGAGCTGGCTCACAGCTCGCTACGTTTCAGTATAGGCCGTTTTACGACGCAGGAAGATGTGGACTACACGATAGAAAAGGTTCGCTCGGCGGTAGCGAAATTACGTGAACTGTCCCCATTATGGGATATGTACAAAGACGGTATAGATTTGAGTACCGTCGAATGGGCGGCTCACTAAATGGGCCGCACATTGCAAGCAACACGTGGATTAAAAGCTCTGCGGAGCAGGAGAGATAGTTATGGCATATAGCGATAAGGTACTGGATCACTACGAGAATCCGCGTAACGTGGGCAAGCTGGATGACAAAGCCCGTAATGTCGGAACCGGCATGGTTGGCGCCCCGGCCTGTGGCGACGTGATGCGCTTGCAGATTCAAATTAACGATGACGGCATCATTGAAGATGCGCGGTTCAAGACCTATGGCTGTGGCTCGGCAATCGCCTCCAGCTCGTTGCTGACGGAATGGGTTAAGGGCAAAACCCTGGAAGATGCAGCCAAAATCAAGAATTCCCAGATCGCTGAAGAGCTGGCTTTGCCGCCGGTCAAGATACACTGTTCAGTGCTGGCTGAAGACGCCATTCAGGCGGCGATTAAAGACATTCGCAGGAAGCGTGGTGAGGACGTCGACAGCCAGAGCGTCGCTAACTAGCATTGTGCACCGAACACATTTGACTTTATACAGGAGCATTACATGGCAATTTCGATGACTCCAGCTGCTGAGCAGCACGTCCACCGTTACTTGCAAAGTCGCGGTGCCGGGTGCGGCATTCGGCTGGGGGTGCGGACCAACGGTTGTTCAGGTTTGTCCTATGTGCTTGAGTTTGTTGATAAACCTGAGCAGAACGACAAGGTGTTTGTTTCCGGCGAGGTTGAGCTGTTCATTGACCCAAAGAGCCTGGTTTATCTGGATGGAACTGAGCTCGATTTTGTTAAGGAAGGTCTAAATGAGGGCTTCCAGTTCAATAATCCCAACGTCAAGAATGAGTGTGGCTGCGGCGAAAGTTTCAACATCTAGCTCAGTCGACACCCCCGTGGTTGTGCTGGCCGGACTGGCGTAGTTACAGAGATGCTTGCCGAGCTAGTTATCGAGTTGTTGTGGATTTAACGAATCACTACTTCGATCTGTTTCGCTTACCCGTCGCCTTCGCGGTCGACAGGCGCTTGCTTGATGAGCGCTATCTGGCGCTGCAGCGGCAGTTTCACCCCGACAGATATGTCAGCAGATCAGCGCAGGAGCAGCATCTAGCTGTTCGATCGGCGGCCGCAGTCAATCAGGCTTATGCGGTGCTCTGTTCCCCGGTTAAACGGGCTCAGTACCTCCTTGAATTACAGGGACTTGACAGTGACGACAGCAATAAAACCACCAGCGACCGGGAGTTTTTACTCGAGCAAATGCGTTTGCGTGAGAGCCTCGTAGAGGTGCCCGATGCCGCAGATCCGTTTGCTGAACTGGCGGATCTTGAGCGCGAAATTGCCCAGGCTTCCGTCGCTCTGGAAGACGAGTTTGCGACGACTTATCAGGCCGCAGATCTGACTGGCGCCAAACAGGCTTTGGTGAAAATGCAGTTCTACGGAAAATTACAGGCTCAACTCGCCGATCTTGAAGAGCAACTCGACGAGCTTAATTAAACAGGTATTTTTCAATTGGCGTTATTACAAATTTCAGAACCGGGACAGTCCCTGGAGCCGCATCAATACAGGCGTGCAGTCGGTATTGATTTAGGCACGACCAACTCCCTGATCGCCACGGTGCGAAGCGGGTCGGCAGAAATTTTGCCTGATCAGCAGGGCCACAATCTAATGCCTTCTATTGTTCATTATGGTCGCGAGGGGGTTCTGGTGGGGCGCGCGGCTGCTGAATGGGCGGTCAGTGATCCGCAAAATACCGTGGTGTCGATCAAACGCTTCATGGGCCGTAGCAGGCAGGAGTGCATAGATCGTGATGGCGAGCTGGTCTATCAGCTGGCCGAAAGCGATGGTGGGATGGTGGGTCTGGTCACGCGAGCGGGCAAAGTCAGCCCTGTCGAAGTGTCGGCGGAAATATTGCGAGCGTTGGCGCAGCGGGCTGAGCAGGCGCTGGGGGGGCCGTTGAATGGCGCCGTCATCACCGTGCCTGCCTATTTCGACGATGCGCAACGCCAGGCCACTAAAGATGCTGCGACGCTCGCTGGCATCAAGGTGCTGCGCTTGCTCAACGAACCAACAGCTGCGGCTATAGCCTACGGACTCGACAATGCGGAATCAGGGTTGATCGCTGTTTACGATCTTGGCGGTGGTACTTTTGATATATCCGTGCTGAGGTTGTCGCGGGGTGTTTTCGAGGTTTTGGCCACGGGTGGTGATACTGCGCTGGGTGGGGACGATTTTGACAGCGCTGTGGCCAGCTGGGTGTGCGAGCAGGCTGGCGTGACCGGCGATTTGTCATCACAACAGCACCGCGCATTGATAGAGGCCGCCCGCCTGGCCAGAGAAACCTTGACTAGTGAGGACACCGCCGCTGTTGAATTTCAGAATTGGCAGGGCGTGATCGACCATGATCAATTAAACGCGTGTGTCGATGGATTAATTGGCAAAACCGTGCGGGCCTCAAAGAGAGCGCTACGAGACGCGGGTGTCACCACTGAGGAGTTAATGGCAGTAGTCATGGTGGGTGGCACCACTCGAATGCCGCGAGTACGGGAAAAAGTGGCCGAATTTTTTCAGCGGCCACCCATGGTGAATATTGACCCCGATACCGTGGTAGCGATTGGCGCTGCACGTCAGGCAGAGGTGCTGAGCGGTAACAGGCCGGGCGATGAGATGTTGTTGCTGGACGTTATACCCCTGTCCCTGGGTATTGAAACCATGGGTGGTTTGGTGGAAAGGATTATTCATCGTAATACCACGATTCCGGTTGCCAAAGCCCAGGAATTTACCACTTTCAAAGATGGTCAGACGGCGCTGGCTGTGCATGTTGTGCAAGGCGAGCGGGAGTTGGTCAGCGATTGCCGTTCATTGGCTCGATTTGACCTGAAAGGCATGCCGCCGATGGCTGCAGGTGC
>JBFJZC010000051.1:0-12898 GCA_041622295.1 Porticoccaceae bacterium | reverse complement strand
GATACGCTACTTCGGGGGGGGCATCAGGTTCGCAACCTGCCGTTAAACCGACGCTTAATGCCAGCGTGGCAAATACCGCAAACGACCTCAGGCGTTTACTCAACTGGTGAAGCGCCATACAACTCCTGCAGGGTGATATCAAATAGCGACCGGGCGGTACTGCCAGCCTCGTTGGTCAGTTGCGCCAGACGCTCATACCAGGGGTAATTGGCCAGCAAGTCCTGAGCATCATAGCCGGGAGCGGTGGTGAAATGCGTGCCCAGCAGGCCGATAAGATCCCAGACTGTCAACGTCGCCGGATCGCGGGCGAGCACGTAATAATTCTGGCTCGTCGTCACCAGAATGTGGTTGTCGAGCAGCAGCGCCCGCAGTTCACGCCACTGCACCTCATGGAGCCCACTCTGGATTATGTCCCGGTCGCTAATAGAGGCACCGCGATTTTGGCGATGCAGACACTCACTGCAGACTATCAACACAGCGACCAGATCCGGCAAACGCTGCCGCAGAAACGAAGTTTTGAACGTTTCGAGGGCGCGGACCAGCTCAGCACCGCCAAGAACAATCATCCAGCACAGGTATATCCACAGCAAAAATAGCGGCACCACAGCAAAGGCGCCGTAGACTGTGTGATAGCTGGAATTAACTACGAGCACGCCAAACAGGCGCTTGGCGAGCTCAAAAAATACGGTCGTGACGAGACCGCCAACGACGGCATAACGAACGGTGACTCGACAGTTAGGCATGGCGACGTAAAGCAGAGTGAAGCCCGCCCAGGTCATCAACCACGGCAAATACTCCAGCAGCAGAGCGGTAATGCCCAGGATGTCCGCTTCATCGACGATGAGACGCAGGGACAGCAGATAGGTGTGCATGACCAGACCGGCGCCAACCAGCAACGGGCCAAAGCTCAACACGCCCCAGTACAACAGGAAACTGGCCAGTCCACGACGACCACCAACTGTTCCCCAGATCCGGTTAAACGCCTTCTCGATATTGGCCAGCATCAGGTAGGACGTTATCACCAGAATAAAACCACCCACCGCACTGAGGTTACGCGCCTGGCCAGAAAAATTTCGCAGATACTCCTGCACCTCGCGACCACTTTGCGGCACCATATTCTCGAAGAGCAAACGCTCAACTTCCTCACCGAGCCCCTGAAAAGACGGAATAATTGAGAACATTGCGTAAATCAATGTCATCAACGGCACTACCGCAAACAAACTCATATAGGTCAACGCCGCCGCGTTGTCCTTACAGCCATCTGAGTTGAAACGATGCACGAGCTGTTTGAGAAACTGCCCCGCTATGGCGCCCCAGGTTTTAACCGTATCAAAAAAAATCAAGGTTCTGGCCCTTGTTTGGTGTTGCCATTACAATGCGTCAACCGATGCCATGACATTGTACAGGATTCCATGATCACCATTTACCACAACCCCCGCTGTTCAAAATCACGGCAGACGCTGCAATTGCTGACAGACCGGGGCATTGAGCCAACCATCGTGCTCTATCTCGACACCCCCCCGGATAAAGCAACACTGACCACCTTGCTACGCAAACTCGGTATTACCGCGCGCCAGTTGTTGCGCAAAGGTGAAGACGCGTATAAGGCGCATAACCTCAACGACGCCACCCTGAGTGACAAGCAGCTGATAGACTGCATGGTCAAACACCCCAAATTGATCGAACGACCGATTGTCGTTAATGGCGATAAAGCAGCGCTGGGGCGACCGCCAGAAGCAGTTCTGGACATCCTTTAATCGCGTCCGCGCGTGTCCCTGCGCAACAAACATCAGGAGCCATTTTGGCATTCTCACTGTTTAACGATCTCGAACACGCCTGTCGCATAGCAAAGATCACCACCTGGACATCCTATCTGACGTTGATCGTCAGCCTGTTTCTGGATGGCCTGATCAGCGGTACAGCGCCCGGCTTGCTGATCGTGGTCATAATTCCTCTCCTGATATTTGTGCCGGGTTTGTCTGCGGCCAACTACCGCAGCCTGGCCATGCTCTGTTTCGTCTCCCTGCTCTATTTCACCGCCATCGTCACCAATTTATATGAACCAGACCGCACCCCATTTGGTATCGTGGCGCTCATCGCCGTGGTTAGTTTGTTCGTCGCAGCAATGATGTATAGCCGTTGGTTGCGGGCAAGCGCTGCGACAGCGGCGGAACAGGCCGATATCCCGGCAGATGAGCGGATTGATAGCAATTCCACAACCGACACCTGAACCAATATTGTAATAAGGCTGAAAAGAGCAAGCATGGAAAGGTAATTATGAGCGATAAAAAACCAGGGTTTATCAGACGGTTTTTTGGTTTTCTGGGCAACATTGGGCGCTTCATTCGCAGCGCCCTAAATATTCTTTTTCTGCTGTTTTTCCTGATAATTATCGGCAGTTTGTTTGGCGGCAATGTCGCGTCACTGCCGGACAGAGCATTCCTGCGCATCGCACCCTCCGGCGTACTGGTTGAACAGCTGACCTACGCCGACCCACTCTCGCAATTGATCGAGCGCAGTTCCGCTCATGCGCCTGAAACCCTGGTAGCCGACTTGCTCGAAGCCATCGATAGCGCAACAAATGACCCACGTGTTACCGGGCTGTCGCTCGAACTCGATTTTTTGGTTGGCGGAGGAATAACCAAACTCCATGAGGTGGGTGCAGCGCTGTTGCGCTTCAAAACGAGCGGTAAACCCGTGATCGCCACCGGCAGTAATTTCTCACAGGAACAGTATTATCTGGCCAGCTTTGCCGACGAGATTCATCTCAACCCCATGGGCATGGTTCTGCTCACCGGCTACGGCAGTTATCAGCCATATTTAAAGGATGCATTCGACAAACTAAAGCTGAACTTTCATGTCTTCAAGGTTGGTGACTACAAGGATGCCGTTGAACCGTTCATCCGTAATGACATGTCAGAGCCCTCAAAACAGCAAACCTCACTGTGGATTAACGAACTTTGGCAGGCATATACCACACAGGTTGAAACCAACCGAGAATTGATCCCGGACACGATAAATCGCTACATCAACCAGATGGATACCAACCTGATCGAAGCCCGCGGCAACACGGCCAGGCTGGCCCAGGAAAGCGGCCTGATTGATCATGTCAGCACCCGGCCGGAAATGCTGAAACGCCTGCAGGGCCTTGCCGGTCGCGAGCCCGATAAAAAGGCTGATTATCTCAATATCGATTATCAGGAATACCTGTTTCACCGACGTCTACAACTGAAGCACAAAGAAAAGACTGGCAAAGTCGGCCTTATCATCGCCAAAGGAACCATCTACGATGGCGAGCAGCCTGAAGGTGACATCGGCAGCGCAACCCTGTCCGAATTGCTGCAAAAAGCACGCGAAGACGACACACTGAAAGCCCTGGTGATCAGGGTAGACAGCCCCGGCGGTAGCGCCTTTGCCTCCGATGTTATTCGCCAGGAAATCGAGCTGACCCAAAAAATGGGTACACCCGTTGTCATATCAATGGGCTCACTTGCTGCATCAGGGGGTTACTGGATCGCGGCTGGCGCCGATCAGGTGTGGGCAGCGCCCACCACCCTGACAGGCTCTATCGGCGTATTTGGCCTGATCCCCACTTTTGAAAAAACGCTGACTTCGCTGGGCATTCACAGCGACGGCGTCGGCACCACATCCCTGGCGGATATCTACCGCCTCGACCGGCCCATGAGTGAGCAGGCCGGGCGCATTATCCAGCTCAATGTGGAGCACATATATCAGCAGTTTCTAGAACTTGTCGCGGCGGGGCGCAATATTTCCACAGAACAGGTCCACGAAATCGCCCAGGGTCGCGTGTGGACCGGCAAGCAGGCGCAGCAACTGGGCCTGGTTGACGAGCTCGGCAATCTCAAAGACGCGGTCGAAGCGGCCGCCGAACTCGCCGGTCTCAGCACCTACGACGTTAAACCAGTGGAACGTCAGTTGAATTTTCAGGAACGCCTGCTGAAACAGTTCGCACAGAGCTCGGAACAGTTAAAACTGCAACTGGGTTACAGGGGTTATGGCAATACTGCTGGCTACAGGGAAGCCGAGTGGCACGCCATGGTCACCCAACACATACGCCTGATCGCTGAAAAAACCGGGCTCCTGAATCTGAACCACGACCCGAGTGGACTGTATCTCGAATGCCTCGAGTGCAGACAGTTTTAGCAAGGCGACTTTTTAGAGCCAAGCTTTTGGTAAGAAACGGACTTTTTGGCGACAGCCTGTTATCGCGACCAGCCACCTGGTTAGTGGCAAACTTTGGTAAGCCGGGATTGACTGTTACCAGCCGAACACCTGCTTAATGAAGGGAATACTCAAACGGCGCTGATGGATCAGGCTTTTGCGATCCAGTTCGCCGAGCTTTTCGATCAACACGCTGAGTTGTCTCGGCACACGATAGAGCAGATAGGTCGCAGCTTCTTCACTCAACTGCAAGCCGAGACACGTGGCGCGAAATTGTAATATCTCGATTTTTTCGGCATCACCGTAGAGCGGCAATTGAAAAACCGTTGCACTGCTGAGTCTCGAACGCAAATCGGCCAACTGCAAAGGCAGCTGTGCAGGAGGCACGCTACCAGCGAACAGTAAACACGTGTCGCGGTCTTTGCTGCGGTTAAAAAAGTGGAATAATGCCTCTTGCCAATTAGCTCGCTCGCCAAGCTGATCAAGGCCGTCAACGCACACCAGGTCAATATTTTCCATCCCGCTCATGACCTGCTCCGGCACGAAGTCCCGCAGCTCAGCCAGCGGTAAGTACTGCACGCTGCGGCGCCGGGTGACCCAATGATGACAGGTTGCCTGTAATAAATGGCTGAGGCCCGCGCCCGCTGCGCCCCACAGGTAGACATGACGTTCCCGATCGTTGGCGAAATGGTTCTGCAGAAATTCCACCACCTGTGCAGACGGGCTGTGTGGGCGGGTGAAGAAGTTATCAAACCGACAGTCGTCCCGCAGCGTCACCGCGAGACTCATTTGCTGCGTCACCGTTGGCCGACACTCAGCCATTGAAATCGGTACGGTGTTTGCCCTGACATGTCGCTGCCATCGGCGACGTCAACCACACGAGCCATCTGCGAGTTTTTTTCCAGCGCCCGGATCAATATCTCAGGATCGCTTTCGGCTATCACGTCGATATATAGTTGATCGCCTTCGACGCTGACGACCTGAGTGCTGTCCACCACCTCCAAGCCATCAAACATGGCGGTGACCGCAGTAAAAACCCGGAAACTGTCAACGTTGCCCACTACCAGGTGAATGGCCTCGCCCAACTGTCCCGCACGGTAGGTCAACGGCACAGCAAACTGGTCAACGGCCTGATCGATGCTGTTATTGACGAGCTCCGGCAAGGACGTTGCGCTTACGTTACCAGACAGGCGATTCGCAACACTTTCACCGCTCAAAACCCAGCTACCTCTGACCTGGCCACCGTCAACCTGATCTGTGCCGGTGTCGGCAATCTGCAATACCAGCCATCGCCCGACGCCATAACGCTGGGACGCCCGAGATAATTGCTCCTCAGCAAGTGCCCAGTCTTGCTGTGGCGCCACGGCCATCTGATCCTGCAAGTCGTAGAGCGGTATTTCGAAGGGTAGACCGCGGCGTTTTAAGGCAGCTTCAGTACTGGCCGCCAACGTCGCGTTTTCATTGAGATCAACCAGCTGGAAGCCCTGTGCTGTGCTGGCGACCAGCCAAACCAGTATCTCAGGGCGGTCTGCTGGCCAGATCGGCAGCCCGAACTGACGTAACAGGGCATCAATGGGCGCTGCCGCAAACCTTATTTCAAGTATGTCAGAGCCCACACCCGCTGTTGAGTCAGCAGCCATGCCAGACTGGTCACTGACAGGCGCGCCACCAACATAACCGTATTCCAGCATGTAGTCCTGCGCGCGACTGATGGTATCCCGCAGGGCGGGGTTCGCTAACACGGTTCGCGACCCGGTCAATTTGACAAAGACCTCACTCAAACCCTGTCCCAATGCCCGTTTGCGCAATGCTTCGCTCTGATCTTTAACCGGTATGCTCGCCACATAGAGATCGCTTACCGCAGCGGCCACAGCCCGATCATCCAACCCCGCCACCAGGAGCAGCATCACAAACGCTTTGCATACTTTCAAATTGAATCGTGTCATGGGGCGAATTGTATCAGCTGTCCCTCTTGCCACGCACTCAAGATCTGAATTTCCCAGCCCTCCCAACCAAAATCGGGCTAAAATGCTCCCTTTTGCCGGACTCACCAATGACCGACTCCCAACGCCCCTCGATTACTTATAAAGACGCCGGTGTCGACATCGACGCAGGCAACGCTCTGGTGCAACGCATCAAACACGTGGCCAAACAAACACGACGCCCGGAGGTCATGGGCGGCCTCGGCGGGTTTGGCGCGCTGTGTAAAATTCCGGCCGGCTACAAGGAACCCATATTAGTCTCTGGCACCGATGGCGTTGGCACCAAACTCCGACTTGCCATCGACCTGCAACGGCATGCCACGGTGGGTATTGACCTCGTCGCCATGTGTGTCAACGACCTCATTGTGTGCGGTGCCGAACCCCTCTTCTTTCTCGATTACTATGCCACTGGCAAACTTGACATCGATGTTGCCGCCAGCGTGGTAGAAGGCATAGGCAAGGGCTGCCAGCTTGCCGGTTGCGCACTGGTTGGCGGCGAGACAGCCGAAATGCCGGGCATGTACGAAAACGCCGATTATGACCTTGCCGGCTTTTGCGTCGGCGTGGCGGAACAGGCTGACTTGATTGACGGTAGCAAGGTCGCCGCTGGCGATACACTGATTGGACTAGCATCGAGCGGCCCCCATTCCAACGGGTTTTCGCTGATCCGAAAAATTTTAGCGGTCACGAATACCGACCCACTCACTACACTGGTTGGCGGCAAACCACTGGCAGATGCACTCATGGAGCCGACGCGTATCTATGTGCGGTCGCTACTTAAACTGGCCCAAAGCGGTCACATTCACGCCATGGCGCACATCACCGGCGGCGGTCTCCTGGAGAATATCCCACGCGTCCTGCCGACGCACTGTAAAGCAGTGATCGATACCAGTACCTGGCAGATGCCAGCGATATTTGAGTGGTTACAAAAAGGCGGCAATATCAGCGATCGGGAAATGTACAAGACTTTTAACTGCGGAATCGGCATGGTGATCTGCGTCGCAGCCGCCCAGACCGACACCATACTGAGCCTGCTCACGGACGCCGGTGAAACCGCTACGGTGATCGGTACTATCGAGACCACAGACCCCACTGAAAGCTACTGTGATGATCATCCACAAATTGAGTTGCGCGGCTTAGGTGGCTAAGGACATAGCTAAGAAAAACCGTATCGCAACCCAGCAGTCTCACGACAATAAGGCGCTGTATACACCAGAGGTTGATTACAATTGAACAACGCCAACATCCGCGACTCTAACCAGGCGACACGGTAAACAACAGCCTAGCAAGGCCCAAAACAACCGACGGCTCGTCAGGGAACTAATTTTATGCGCTTGCACCTACTCTCTATCTGGCTCTTTGTCTCCTGCATTGCCACCTTGCCAGCGATGGCTCAAACCAACTGGCAACCAGATCCGTATCGCGCCACCTACGCAGCCAAATATAACGGCATGCCCGTAGAGGCCACCCGCGAACTAAAAAAAACAAAACAGGGATACCGCCTCGTCTCGTCCGTAAAAGGCCTGCTGGGGCACATCACTGAACAGGAAGAATTCCATCTGGATGGAGAGGGGCGCATCCACCCTGATCGCTACATCTCCGAGAAGGCCTTCCTCGGCATTGCAAGTTCTGAGCAGCTGATCGTCGATAATAAGGCGAATAAGGCAGTTTATACACGCAAGAAAAAAGTCCGCGAGCTCGCCGTGTCTGCGCATTACCTCGGCCCAGTGAGCTACCAGGTCCAACTGGCCCGCGACCTGCAGGTATCAGCACCGTCACTGTCCTACCAGATCATGTCCCGCGGCAAAATCAAGGATTACCACTTCGAAATTCTCGGCGAAGAAAGTCTGACCATCCCGATGGGTGCGATCAGGGTACTGAAATTACAACGGGTGAGAGACGCTGGCGAACAGCGCCAAACGGTATTCTGGATGGCCCCCGACTGGGGTTTTCTAATTGTTAAAATTTATCAACAGGAGGAAGATGGCGCTAATTACGAATTGATTTTAAAGAACGCAAAAATCAACGGGAAACCCGTGTCGCTAACCGCTGACCCCAGGAGTTTATGATGGACGTATCTGATCAGGACCGATTAACTCCGGCACCACCACAGAAACATTCTTTACGCTGGTTGTTACTGCTCGGGGCAGTGGCCTTATTAGTCGCGTTTGCCTACTACTATATCAACCAGTCGCGGATGCAGACAAAGGCTAACGCCGTAGTAAGCTCGGTCCAGATCCCGATGACCACCGAACAACCCACTATAAGCCAGGTAATACAGCGCGAAACAACGCCGATTCCTCAGCGCGAACCCGAGCTGGAAGCGGCACCTGCAACGCTGCCCGCCCTCGCGGACAGCGACGAATACCTTCGTCAGCACTGGCAATCATTCGGCCTGCCCGAGGCAACCGCAGGCTGGGCAACAGATGACTTTTTGTTACAACGTGCCGTCACCTTCATCGACGGTTTAGCCAATGGCGCAATACTGCGCAAAACCACGCCACTAAACAAAGCTGGATTTCTACAGCCTAAAAGCCCATTCAGAGCTCTAAAAAGCAACAATGAGTTGTGGCTCGATGAGGCCAATTACGATCGTTACAATGCCTTTGTTGGCTTCCTGACTGCGCTGGATCCGCAGAATCTTGCGCAACTGTTTCATCGCTTGCGCCCGCTGCTCGAAGCTGCTTACGCGGAGCTAGGCCAGGCGCCAGAACAGTTCGGTAATCGCCTCACCGCCGCCATCGACCTGATGCTCGACACCCCGGACATCAACACACCTGTTAAGTTAAAACAGGAGACGGTTTTTTACCGCTACGAGGATCCGGCACTGGAGGCTTTACCCGCCTCCCAAAAACTGTTGTTGCGGATGGGACCACAACACCGCTCGACCGTTAAACGCTGGTTGACCTCACTCAAGCAGGCGCTGCTGGCCGAGGATTAACTAACCCACATCAATCAGGCTTTTGGCAGTGTAACGCCCTGCTGTCCCTGGTACTTGCCGCCCCGGTCTTTGTAAGAAGTCTCGCAAACTTCATCCGACTCAAAAAACAGCATTTGCGCGACGCCCTCATTGGCGTATATTTTGGCCGGCAGGCTGGTGGTATTGGAGAACTCCAGCGTCACATGCCCCTCCCATTCTGGCTCCAGGGGCGTGACGTTGACGATAATACCGCAACGAGCATAAGTGGATTTACCCAGGCAAATCGTCAGAATATTGCGGGGAATACGGAAGTATTCCACGGTCCGCGCCAGGGCAAAAGAATTGGGCGGGATAATACAGCTATCGCCTTTGATATCAACAAAACTGGCCGGATCGAAATTTTTCGGATCGACCGTCGCAGAGTGCACGTTGGTGAATATCTTAAATTCATCGGCACAGCGGACATCGTAGCCATAGCTTGACACGCCGTAGGAAATTACCCGCTGACCGTTGCCGTGGGGATCGCGAACCTGCTGGCTTTCAAACGGTTCGATCATGCCCTGTGCGCTGGCCATGCGGCGGATCCATTTATCTGACTTAATACTCAAAACCCGCTCCTTAATTCCGTCTAGTCTTCGATAGTGATTTCTGGAACCTTGACACTAAGCTCCCCCAGGGCAACCATCAGATTCCGGGCCATGTCACGGTAACAGGCAGTGATAGTGCCGTCTGGCTCAGACAGTACAATTGGCGTGCCACGATCACCGTCTTCGCGAATGCGTCCGTCCAGGGGTAATGAAGCGAGCAAACGGGTTTGGTATTCCGCTGCGACCTTCTGGCCACCACCCGCACCAAAAATCGATTCACTGTGACCACAGCTGGAACACACATGCACCGCCATGTTCTCGACAATACCCACCACCGGAATGTCCACCTTACGAAACATTTCAATACCTTTGCGGGCATCAAGTAAGGCGATATCCTGGGGCGTAGTCACTATCACTGCCCCAGAAACACGGGCTTTCTGCGCGAGAGTGAGCTGAATATCACCAGTCCCCGGCGGCATATCCACCACGAGCACGTCCAGCTCACCCCACAAAGTCTGCATCATCATCTGCACCAGAGCGCCGCCCGCCATAGGGCCGCGCCATACCATGGGCGTCGCCTCAGTGGTCAGGTAACCAATCGACATGGATTTAAGTCCGTGGGCCGGTACCGGAACAAAAGCATTGCCGTTGACCACCTGCGGCTGCACCGAGTCGGCGATACCCAGCATCATGGGTAAACTGGGGCCGTAGATATCCGCATCCAGAATGCCGGTTCTATGGCCTTCACTCTGCAGAGCCAGTGCGAGATTGACAGCGGTGGTTGATTTTCCCACCCCGCCCTTGCCCGAGGCTACCGCAACAATATATTTGACCTTGTTCAAGCCACTTTCGACTACCGGCTTTGCCATGCTTTGCTCACCACCCGTTTAATGAAAATTAGTTCCAGAACCGCTACAATTCCGGCCCCTCGTCACCAGTACTAACACGGTTACAGTTTACCCATGTCGTCTGCCCATCGCGAAATTCTTGTTACCAGCGCATTGCCCTACGCCAACGGCGCCATTCATCTTGGTCATCTGGTCGAATATATCCAGACCGATATATGGGTTCGCTTTCAGAAAACCAGGGGGCACGAATGTTACTACGTCTGCGCTGACGATGCTCACGGAACCGCAATTATGCTCAAGGCGGAAGAGCTGGGTGTTAGCCCGGAAACGCTGATCAATACGGTCAAGGCCGAGCACGAGCGGGACTTTGCCGATTTTTTGATCCGCTTCGATAATTATCATTCGACTCACTCCGAAGAAAACCGCGTCCTGTCGGAAGAAATTTACCGACGGCTCAACGCCAATGGTCACATTGCTACCCGGCAGATCACCCAGGCCTACGACCCGGAAAAAAATCTGTTCCTGGCCGACCGTTACATCAAGGGCACCTGCCCGAAATGCAAAACCGAAGATCAATACGGCGATAACTGCGAGGCCTGTGGCGCCACCTACGCGGCCGTTGACCTGATCGATGCCAGATCAGCCATCTCCGGTGCTACGCCGGTTGCCCGTGACTCCACCCATTATTTTTTTACGCTGCCAGACTTTACAGAGTTTCTCAAAACGTGGACCCGGGCGGGCCATGTTGCCGACGAAATTGCCAACAAACTCAGCGAATGGCTGGACGCTGGCTTGCAGGAATGGGACATTAGTCGCGACGCCCCCTATTTCGGTTTTGAGATACCTGACGCACCCGGCAAATATTTTTATGTCTGGCTCGACGCGCCGATCGGCTATATGGCCAGCTTCAAAAATCTCTGTGACCGCGAAGGGATAGATTTCGACCGCTTCTGGCAGCAGGATGTCAGCACCGAGCTGTACCATTTTATTGGCAAGGACATTGTTAATTTTCACGCGTTGTTTTGGCCCGCCATGTTACACAGCGCCAATTTCCGCACACCAAACAAAGTCTGCGTGCATGGCTTTCTAACCGTAAACGGCAAAAAAATGTCCAAGTCGCGCGGCACGTTTATTAACGCCCGCACCTATCTCGACCATCTGGACCCGGAATATTTACGCTATTACTTTGCCGCCAAGCTATCCGCCAGCGTTGAAGACCTGGATCTTAATCTCGATGATTTCGCACAGCGGGTTAATAGTGATCTGGTCGGTAAGGTGGTCAACATCGCCAGCCGCTGCGCACGGTTTATCACCAACGGTCACGACGGTCTGCTGGCGCCAACCATGTCCAACACGGAACTGTGGCAACAGGCAGTGGCGGCGGGAGAAACCATCGCAGCCCACTATGAAGCACGAAACTTTGGTAAAGCCATACGCGAAACTATGGCCATCGCCGATGCCGCCAACGAATATATTGCCGCTCAGGAACCCTGGCAACTGGCCAAAGAGAGCGGACGCGAAACTGAAGTTCAGGATGTTTGTTCTCTGGCCATCAACTTGTTCCGCATCCTCATGATCTATCTAAAACCCGTGTTACCGGCTATGGCCGAACAGGCACAAGGTTTTCTCAACGATGAACTGCGCTGGGACACCCCCATCAAGCCTCTGAGCAACCACCGTATCAACGCCTTCAAGCCAATGATGAAGCGCGTAGAGAAAGACAGGATCGACGCCATGGTAGCCGCTAGCCGCGAGGAACTGGCAGCGCCAGTGGTCACAGATGACATTAAATCGGAACCTTTGGCAGAGGAAATTAATTTCGACGATTTCATGAAGGTCGACCTGCGTGTCGCCCGCATTGTCAGCGCCAGTCATGTCGAAGGAGCAGGCAAACTACTGCAGCTCACGCTGGATATCGGCGGGGAAACCCGCACTGTTTTTTCCGGCATTAAATCAGCCTATCGGCCAGAAGATCTCGAGGGCCGCCTGACTGTCATGGTCGCCAATCTGCAACCGCGGAAAATGCGTTTCGGGCTGTCCGAGGGTATGGTGCTCGCCGCCGGCGACGGCTCTGGCGACAACGGCGGTATTTACCTTCTGGCACCGGACAGTGGCGCACTGCCCGGACAACGGATCACGTGAGGGGGCAGAGCGGATATACTGAGGCAACTTGGCGATATTACCAAATAGCCTAAAACCTGGATTATTTATTATTGAATGTCCAGACGGCCATATCCGATAATACCGCCACTTTCTACGGGCGCGCCCATGCAAGAATTTGCAGTTATCCTCGTCAGTTCAGTTCTGGTCAATAACTTTGTATTAGCCCAGTTCCTCGGCCTGTGTCCGTTCATGGGCGTTTCCAACAAGCTGGAAACG
>JBFJZC010000050.1:0-12910 GCA_041622295.1 Porticoccaceae bacterium | reverse complement strand
TCTGGATTGTTTTAACCAATGCAGCAATTTGCTTGGTCGCGTTAGCCGAACGCTCTGCAAGCCTCTGCACCTCATCGGCTACCACAGCAAAGCCGCGCCCTGCGTCGCCTGCCATGGAGGCCTGGATCGCCGCGTTCAGCGCCAGAATATTGGTTTGATCCGCAATGTCGTTAATCAGCGAGACAATATCTCCAATTTCCTGTGAGCTTTCACCCAGCCGCTTAATACGCTTGGAGGTGTCCTGTATTTGCTCGCGTATGCTGTCCATGCCCGATATCGTACTGCGCACGACTTCAGCACCTTTATTAGCGATGGACACCGACCGATCCGCCACCGCGGCGGACTCGGCCGCATTGGCCGAAACCTGATCGATAGTAATCGCCATCTCATTAATCGCCGCAGAAGCGCCCGCGATTTCCTCCGCCTGATGCTCTGACAGTCCGGTTAACTGCAGCACAGTCGAACGGGTTTCATTGGCCGACGAAGACACTTCAGCGGCGGTATCAACGATGCGTGATACCAGCTCTCTGAGCTGTACGATCGTCAGGTTAATTGCGTCGGCAATAGCGCCGGTAAAGCCTTCCGTCACCGTTACTTCGACAGTTAAATCACCTTCACCGAGCCCTTCAATTTCATCTAGCAGGCGCAGGATAGAATCCTGATTCGCCTTGTTCGTCTCGGCGGTTTCCTTCAGGCGATCACGGGTGCCCAGATAAAATATCAAGCCCAGCAGCGCCAGCCCAACAATTAAAAAGATCCCGGCATAGATGGCGATCTGGGTGCTGTTGAGCTTTTGTCCTGAACCGAGAAGGCGAACATTGTCGGCCAGTCGTGCCGTCTGCTCAAGAAGAGCCGGCAGCGCATCGAATGCGGTATCCCGAGCCTGTCGGATACCCATCAATACCGGTGCGGAACTCGTTACCCGATCCGCCGCATCGCTAACTGGGCTGAACAATTGACTTATGTTATCCAGGGTGGCGAGTACCTCTGGCGCAGCCAGCCTGGTGATGCCCAGAGCCGCATCGCCACCACGAAAGCCAGCCAGGATACGCTCAAATAAAACGGTGTCGCGGCCAAACTGCTCTGCCGCCACCGCCGCTTCCGGGCCGCCAAGTAGTAGCGTAGCGATGTTTCCATTTAGACGCTCAGCCCGCCACAGTTGCGCCTGCGCCATCGCCACCTGATTTGCGGCAGTTCTTCTCGCCAGCAACACCTCAACAACCACACTCAGCTCTTCCTGCAATCTCGATTGATTGGCGCTGAGCTGATTACCCACGTCAGCAACAAAGAGTGCAACGTCCTTGCCTTCGACCAGCACCGCGACGTTCTTTTTGATGTCTCGCCAAACAGCATCAAACGCCCGAAGATTTTCTGCATCAATCCCTGCGTCAGATGCGTCCCGCAAGCGACCCCAGTGCTGATCTATGCTCTGGCTCAGCGCCTCGACCTCCCCAAATGCCGCAGCATCACCCGCACCAGCTCGCGCGAGCAGGCTCGGAATCTGGATGACCATGGCTCTCATTTCGGTCGCAGTTTGAATATGGCTCCGATTCTTTCCAACATTCACGTTGCTACTGAAAAAAGCAAAGCCCAAATACCCCACCAGTACCACCATAACTGCCACCAGGATAATTACCCAACGGCTAGTTTGTGCTTTTCCCACACCTGTTTTCATTGACTTAGGCTCCCGACTTTCATTTGCCACATAATCTTTTCCAGGGCTTCCTGAAATTAAACAGCTACGTCCAGAAAGGACCTATCCGTAATAAATTGCGCCGGCCTGAACAGACGCGTTTTTTTATCATCCTCTTCCACAAAACAGCCCAACACATAACGGCGGAGCAAATTCGGCACATCTGCCCGATAGCTGCTAAACAGCTCTGTATTAAAATGTCTAACTCCCATGACGCTATCTACCAACAAGCCTACATAAATACCGTGCATATCGATCACCAGCACGCGATGTAATTTCGTGGTTGTTGTCATTTCCGCACCCAGAAATGCCGCCAGATCTACAATCGGTAGCAGCTTTCCCCTTACACTGGCCACCCCAACGACCCATGACTTCACTCGAGGCAAGCGCGTATAAGCAGGCACTTCCAGCACCTCTGCCAGCTCCTCCAGGGGTATTGCCAACTCGATACCGAGCGCCGAAAAACACAACGCAGTGGTGACCGGCGTATAATCGACCTGCGCCGGCAACGCCTTTGAACCCCGTCCAAACCGTTGTGCTAGTTCGTAAACAACATCAAAAACGGTATCGCTTGCTGGCATCGAAATGTTAACCCGGTGTATGTTCGGCCACGTGCATAATCGCGGTAAGTAGTTGTTTTTCAGAAACCGGCTTGGTGAGATAAGCCCTTGCGCCCTGCCGCGAGGCCCAAACTTTATCTGTTTCCTGATCCTTCATGGTGACGACAATAACCGGTATATGCGCGGTTTCACGCCCCCGGGCAAGCTGTCTCGTCGCCTGAAAGCCATTCAACCCGGGCATCACAACATCCATCAACACGACATCCGGTTGCTCCAGCCGGGCGGTATTCACACCCTCTTCGGCATTGCTCGAGGTAAGCACCGCGTACCCATGTTTGGTCAAAATTTGTGTCAATTTGTGGACTTCGGTAGGGGAGTCATCAACAATCAATACCTTGGTCATCACGCGCGCCCCAAACCTGCCGTTAGTGTAAAGCTAATTTTCAACCGCATCACGCGTCGGGAAAGGGTTCTTTCAAGCTAGCCTTATTGGCGACAATTTTTTCCAAAACATTAAACAATTCATTTTTACTGAACGGCTTGGTCAGATATTCGTCAGCCCCGACGATGCGTCCCTTGGCCTTATCGAACAAACCATCCTTGCTGGATAGCATAATGACCGGTGTATTCTTGAACTGTTCATTATTTTTAATCAGGGCGCAGGTTTGGTAACCGTCCAGCCGAGGCATCATAATGTCAACAAATATCACGTCGGGTTCACTATCGGCGATTTTGGCGAGAGAATCAAAGCCGTCCACTGCTGTAATAACTTCGCAACCCTCCTTGGAAAGCAGGGTTTCAGCGGTGCGCCGAATCGTGTTGCTGTCGTCAATAACCATAATCTTCAATGCTGCAAAGCTGGCCGTCATACCCACCTCTTCCCGGGTTTTGATGCAGCGGCAAAATGCCTACTCACCGCGCCCGGACTCTATTTAACACAATACCTGCATATTATCCATAACGGCTAGATTTACGGAGTAATTATGTCGCAAATTTAGTATAAATAGTTGCTTGTATATATCGCTCCCCGTAACGTATGCAGCCGCCTCCGCAAATACCTGGGCGCTGGGGAACACTCACTTACCGACATGATGGCAGGTACTGACTATGGCAATTTCTGTTGGCGTTATTATGGATCCCATCGCCGCCATCAATTTCAGGAAGGATACTACGCTGGCCCTGTTGCTGGCGGCTCAGGCACAGGGCTGGTCGCTGTCCTACATGGAAATGTCAGATCTGGCGCTGGTTAACGGCGTGCCGATAGCCCGACAAAAACCGCTCAAGGTATTTGATTCGTCAGATTGTTGGTATGAACTGGGGGAGCCCGTTGATGCCCCCCTGGCTGATCTTGACTGCGTACTGATGCGCAAAGATCCACCGTTTGACAGCGAGTTTGTATACGCGACCTACATACTTGAAGCCGCCGAAAGACTGGGGGTACTGGTGGTGAATCGTGCCCAGAGTTTGCGAGACTGCAATGAAAAAATTTTTGCTACTCAATTCCCTCAGTGTACGCCACCCCTGCTGGTCAGTCGGGACCCCAAACGTCTGCGCGCCTTTCACGACCAGCATAAGGATGTCATTTACAAGCCGCTGGACGGCATGGGCGGCACCGGTATTTTCAGAGCCAGAGAGGATGACCCCAATGTCAGCGTCATCATCGAAACACTCACCGGGCACGGTTCACAGACCATCATGGTGCAGCGTTATATCCCCGAAATCGTGCAGGGCGACAAACGCATTCTGATGATTGACGGCGATCCCGTACCCTGGTGTCTGGCCAGGGTGCCAGCGGTCGGCGAAAGTCGCGGCAATCTTGCCGCAGGCGGCAAGGGGGTGGTGCAACCCCTCAATGATCGCGACCGCTGGATAGCCGACCAGGTTGCTTCGAGCCTGCGCGAAAAGGGTCTGTTATTTGTTGGCCTCGATGTCATCGGGGAATACTTAACCGAAATAAATGTCACCAGCCCGACCTGTGTCAGGGAAATTGATCGAGAGAAAAATACCGCCATCGGCACTCTGCTCATGACAGCCATTAAACACAGACTGAACCCGTGACCACGGATATCGTATTCCCGGTCGCCGATCCAAGCCAGGGCCAGGATCGCCTTGGCTTTGCCGCGTTTCTCGCGCTGGCGTTGCATAGCCTGATCATCTTTGGCATTGGTTTTGATTTTTTAAAGCCCCAACCGGCGACCAGGGCGCTTGAGGTCACTCTCGCGCAGCAGCCCAGTGATGATGCGATTAAGGATGCGGCTTACATGGCCCAGGCCAACCAGGAAGGTAGCGGCAACATCACGGACGAGCAAACTAAAATCACTACCGACAAGCTTTCTGACTATACAGCGGATGTTTTACGTGACACCCAACCCCTCACGGTCCCGCAAGTTGAACAGGCCGCACAAAATCGCTCAGAGCGAACTATTACATCATCGCAGGGGCATCGGAGGATAAGACAACAGTCTGTCGAAGACGGCGAGCGAGAATCGCCAAACACCGAAAAGGACCTGCCACCCACCCTGCTAAAGGAATTCAGTAGCCTGCAGGCACAGCTCGACATTCAAAAACAGGCCTACAACAAGCTACCCAACATATTGCGTATGACCTCTGCGCGAACCCAGGCAGCCGAGCACGCTGCCTACCTCAAGTATTGGGTCGATAAGATAGAGCAAGTCGGTAATTTCCACTATCCCGACGAGGCCAGACAGCGCAAGTTATATGGCGAACTCAGCCTGGCAGTCACGGTGTTACCCGACGGATCGGTTGAAAGCGTGGAGTTACTTAAGGTATCCGGTCAGCCTGTTCTCGACCAGGCAGCGGTAGAAACCGTGCGGATGGCATCTCCCTTCGCGCCGTTTCCCAGGGAAATGACTCACTGGGACAAAATAGAGATCATTCAAACCTGGCGATTTTTACCGGGCGATCACTTGCGAACCCGATAACGACCGCCACCTTGTAATTCCCCACACAACCCCCAATACTGCCTCTATGAGTACAACCACACCGCATCACGAACAAGGCTTTAATCACCTGCGCGGGCAGTTACTGGTCGCCATGCCCGGCCTGACAGATCCGGGTTTCGCCCACTCTGTCGTCTACATTTGTGAACACACACCGGAAGGCGCGATGGGATTGACGATCAACCGTCCGCTAGGGTTACCCCTCAGCCAGATTTTTGCACAGTTGAACTTGCCGTGTCCCGAAAAGCTGGGCGCACTCCCCTTATTGCTGGGCGGCCCAGTGCAACAGGAGCGCGGCTTTGTGCTGCATCGCAGCAAAGACCAGCAGTGGCAGTCAACGGTCTCCGTCAGCGATCAAATAAGCCTGACCGCGTCGCGAGATATTATCGAGGCGATTGCCCACGAGGAGGGGCCAGCAGAATCACTGATTATTCTCGGTTACGCTGGCTGGGGAGCTGGTCAACTGGAGCAGGAGTTACTGGCCAACGCGTGGCTAACAGTGCCTGCCGACGCAGAGTTTCTGTTTGACACCCCCCTCGAACGTTGCGCACACCTGGCAGCCGCCCGTATCGGTATTAATTTAAATCAGCTCAGCAATAGTGCCGGACACGCCTGAGAATTCGTCTGCGCCACCCGCAACCGTGCTGGCTTTTGATTTCGGCACGCGTAATATCGGCCTCGCCGTTGGCCAGACGATTACGCATTCTGCCAATCCGCTATTAGTATTCCGTGCAAAAGATGGTCGGCCCGACTGGCCTGAGGTGTTGAAACACATCGACACATGGCGACCTGATCTTTTGTTAGTGGGCCTGCCTCTGAATATCGATGGTACCGAAAGTGAATTTTGCCGCCGAGCCCGCAAGTTTGGGCGACGCCTCCAGGCTCGGAGTGGCCTTACGGTCGCCATGGTTGACGAGCGGCTGTCGACCCGCGAAGCGAAGTCAACAGCGCCCACTTCAAAAAATTACCGAGAATCGCCAGTGGATGCCACGGCTGCCTGCCTGATTCTGGAAACCTGGCTGAGGCAACCGGAAATAGCACTAAAACCCTGAAGCCTGACCTTTACTCACGCTGAAATACCCGGAAGCTATCTTCATCGTGGTCCTTCATCGTTAGTTCGTCTGCAGCATGATTCAGATAGTTAGCATCCGTCTCGGATTTTAGTTTGATCAACAGGCGTAAATCATTTTTAGAATCAGCCGCAGCCAACGCATCCTCATAAGTGACAACGCCTTCGTCGTACAGGCGGTACAGCGCCTGGTCAAACGTTTGCATACCGTGTTCAGAGGATCGCGTCATTACCTCCTTGAGCTTGTGCACTTCACCCTTGCGAATCAAATCCGAAACCAGCGGTGTGTTGATAAGGATTTCGATAGCGGCTCGGCGGCCCTTGCCGTCAGCCGTCGGGATTAGCTGCTGGGCAACCATCGCCTTTAAATTCAACGATAAATCCATCCACAGCTGCCCGTGGCGCTCTGCAGGGAAAAAATGCTGGATACGATCCAGCGCCTGGTTGGCGTTGTTGGCATGTAAGGTGGCCAGCACCAGGTGTCCTGTTTCAGCAAAGGTAATGGCTTGCTCCATTGTTTCCGGCGAGCGAATCTCACCGATTAAAATAACGTCAGGCGCCTGCCGCAGGGTGTTGCGCAACGCAACTTCAAAGGACTCTGTATCGATACCCACTTCACGTTGCGTAATGATGCAGCCATCGTGCTGATGCACGAATTCGATCGGATCCTCCACCGAAATAATATGGCCGTGGCTGTTGCGATTGCGATGACCAACCATCGCAGCCAGCGAGGTGGACTTACCGGTACCCGTCGCACCAACAAAGAAAATAATCCCGCGCTTGTTCATGACCAGCTCATTGAGGGTGCGCGGCAACATCAGTTCTTCAACGGTGGGGATCTTTGTTTCAATACGCCGCAAGACCATACCAATTTCGTTGCGCTGATAGAAAGCACTGACCCGAAAGCGGGCGCCTGCCACATTGTCCGAAGTGATGGCGAAATTTAGCTCCTTACTGGCGTGAAATTTTTTCCTTTGCTCTTCATCCATGAGGCCTTCCACAAGCTCACAGGCGTTAAGTCCGCTGAGCGGTTTTTTCCCCACCGGAATCACTTTGCCATTAATCTTGACCGAGGGGGGTACACCTTCGGTAATAAACAGGTCAGAAGCCTGTTTATCCACCATCAGTCGCAACAAACTGTCAAATTCCATCACCCTTACTCCCGAAGTCTGTTTAAACAAATTCGAAACGGTCAATTTCTCAATCTAAACGAAATCGTCCGGCATTCTGGCCTTTTCACGGGCCACTTCCTTGGTCACAACCTTCTGCGCCACCAGTTTTTGCAAACACTGATCCATGGTTTGCATGCCGCGCCCGACACCGGTCTGGATCGCCGAGTACATCTGCGCCACTTTATCCTCACGAATCAAATTGCGAATCGCCGGCGTGCCAATCATGATTTCATTGGCGGCCGCCCGTCCACCGCCGATTTTTTTCATTAACGTTTGTGATAGCACGGCCTGTAGTGACTCTGACAACATGGCGCGCACCATTGATTTTTCCGCCCCCGGAAATACATCCACTATACGGTCTATGGTTTTGGCCGCAGAGGTAGTATGCAGGGTACCAAACACCAGGTGTCCCGTCTCGGCTGCCGTCAACGCCAGACGAATCGTTTCCAGATCACGCATTTCACCGACCAGAATGATATCGGGATCTTCCCGTAGCGCGGATCGGAGAGCTTCACTAAAGCCGTGTGTATCCTTGTGTACTTCCCGCTGGTTAACCAGGCACTTTTTGCTCTCATGCACAAATTCTATAGGATCCTCAATGGTCAATATGTGCTGATAGCGATTGTCATTAACATAATCAATCATCGCCGCCAGCGTAGTACTCTTGCCGGACCCTGTCGGCCCGGTAACCAGCACCAGGCCACGAGGCAACATGGAAATATCTCTGAACACCTGGCCGAAGCCTAAATCTTCAAGCGTTAATACCCGGGAAGGGATTGTACGAAAAACCGCACCGGCGCCCCGGTTCTGGTTGAACGCATTGACCCTGAAGCGGGCAACCCCCGGCACCTCAAAGGAAAAATCGGTCTCCAGAAATTCTTCATAGTCACGACGCTGCTTGTCGTTCATGATTTCGTAAATCAGGCCGTGCACCTGTTTATGCTCCATCGGCGGCAAATTCACCCGCCGGACGTCGCCATCGACCCGAATCATCGGCGGCAAACCGGCCGACAAGTGTAGATCCGAAGCCCCCTGTTTGGCGCTAAAGGCCAATAGTTCCGTTATATCCATTACCAAACCCTGTGATTATTGATAACCTGCCGCAAACACGATCAAAGTACGCCTTTGAGTATATGCAAAATATTGCCAAAAATGTAAGTCAAATCACAGCGTTACTGGAACAAATTCGTACTGATTCTCACCGAAATGGCGACAGCATCAAACTTTTGGCTGCAAGTAAGGGCCAAAATGCTGACAACCTGCTCGCGGCCTGGCGCGCAGGCATCCGCTGTTTCGGGGAAAGTTACCTTCAGGAAGCCCTACAAAAGCAGGAAGCCCTGCAACACCTTCTTGAACCAGGCAACACCACGGCGCGTAACCACTCCGTGCCCGAGTGGCACTTCATCGGACCCATTCAAACCAATAAGACCAGAGATATCGCCAAACACTTTAGCTGGGTTCATGGCATAGATCGACTAAAGGTCGCTGAACGGCTGAATCTCCATCGGCAGGGTAGCGCCACAAAGCTCAATGTTTGCATCCAGGTGAATATTGATCGGGAAGCCACCAAGTCAGGCATCACCCCCGAGGCAATACCGGATCTTGCCAGATCCATCGTCAGGCTTCCCAACTTGCGCCTGCGCGGGCTCATGGTCATTCCCCAACCCAGAGCAGGGCTTAGCGCACAACGGGAACCATTCAGACAAACCGCCGCATTATTGCGCCACCTCAAAATCAGCTCTCCCGACTTGCAATCTTTGGATACACTGTCCATGGGTATGTCCGACGACATGGCCGCTGCCATCGCTGAAGGAGCCACCATTGTCCGCATCGGCAGGGGAATTTTCGGCCCTCGACCAGCTAACCGCGAGAGCGGCACCAGGCCGAACATCCTTTAGTCTGCCTGCCGGAAAATTGTCTTTAGGAGACCAGAAATTTGAGTATACCGAAACTAGTGTTTATCGGCGGGGGCAACATGGCAAGCAGCCTGATCGGCGGCCTCCTGGAACAGGGCTACCCCACAACATGCATAGCGGCCTGTGATCCATCGGCCGAATCAAGGCAGCGATTGGGAAAGGCTTTCGCAATCGCCCTGCACGCCAGCAACGACCCCGCCGCTTCAGCGGATGTTGTGATTCTGGCTGTAAAACCGCAAATCATGAAGGCAGTGGCCACTGACCTCGCCGACACCATAAAGCACCAGCCACTGGTAATCTCGATCGCGGCAGGCATCCCGGTTGCCGCACTAGAGACCTGGCTCGGCGGCGGCGTTCCTATTGTGCGCTGTATGCCCAACACGCCAGCGCTGGTACAGCGGGGCGCCGCGGGTTTATTTGCCACAAAGCTGGTCAGCTCAGCACAGCGCGAGCAGGCCGAAAAAATCCTGGGGGCGGTGGGAACCGTTTGCTGGCTGGACACGGAACAGGATATAGACAGCGTCACTGCCCTGTCGGGTAGCGGTCCGGCGTATTTCTTCCTGATCATGGAAGCCATGGAAGACGCCGGCGTCAAACTGGGCCTGGACCGGGATACCGCCCGCCAGTTAAGTATTCAAACAGCTCTGGGCGCGGCAACCATGGCTGCACAAGGGACTGTTGAACCGGCCGAACTCCGACGCCAGGTCACCTCACCGGGAGGCACCACTGAACGCGCGCTCCATGAACTCATGGCGGGGGGGCTTCCGCAATTATTTGAACAGGCGATGCAAGCAGCCTACCAGCGGGCGACGGAAATGGCCGAAGACGCCATTAACAGCTGAACCGTCCAGCAACGTCCACGACAGCGCCACATGGATCAATTCAACTCCCGTCAATGCAACCATTATCAATTCAACCACCTTCAATTCAACTACGGAAACCCTTGATGAGCACCTTTACTGAAATCAGTATTTATTTGATTCAGGCGCTGGCAAATGCCTACCTGCTGATCGTCCTGCTACGCTTCTTATTGCAACTGTGCCGCGCCAATTTTTATAACCCGGTGTCCCAGTTTATCGTCAAGGCCACCGCCGCCCCCTTAATCATCTTAGCTAAAGTTTTCCCGACCGTTAAAAACGTTAATACCTCCGCCCTGGCACTGGCTATGGCTGTGCCAATATTAGCGATTCAGAGCTCTGTGCTGATTTACAACGGTCAGTTTGTTCCCATCCTGTCGTTGTTGATCTGGTCCCTGCTGGGTATGGCGACCATGTTATTGAACATTTACTTCTATGGCTTACTGATTATCATCATCCTGAGCTGGGTCGCGCCACAAAGCCACCATCCCGCAGTGGCTCTGTTGTCGCAGCTGATGGAACCGGCAATGGCGCCTTTCCGCCGACTGCTGCCAGCCCTGGGCGGCCTGGATCTGTCGCCCATTCTGATATTTCTGATGCTTAATGTACTAAAAATATTTATTCACAATCTCGCGGTATCCGCGAACCTGGCCAGTGCTTTCGTACCCGGAATAATGTAAATGGCCCATTACAGCTGGCGAGGAGATACTTTGCTGCTGTACTGCCACATTCAGCCCAACGCGGCGCAACATGGTTTTGCAGGATTGTTCAACGACCGGCTGAAGGTTCGTGTCGCCGCGACAGCTGCCGACGGCGCTGCAAACAATTCGCTCCTTAAATACCTGGCCGCACAATTCAATGTGCCGAAATCCCGCGTTGCGCTGGTTAAGGGCGCATCCAGCAGGCAAAAAACCATCACCGTTCTGAACCCACAAACGATTCCCGAGGAAGTCAACATTACCCGGCCATAGCTGACCGCAATGCCCAATTTGTGGAACGAGCCAGCAGCCCGGCAAAAGTTATCTTGCGAACCCCCGCATGCCTCTTTAGACTCCTCGGCTTTGTGAACAGCGACTGCGGGAATGCTGGATTCTTTACCTGAAAACTCTGTCGGCCTGGTAACACCACAGGTATTCCACTTCGATGAGTCCATCGAGCTGAGTTGTGGCCGCACCCTTAACGATTATCAATTAATCGTTGAAACTTACGGAGAGCTCAACGCCAACAAATCCAATGCTGTCCTGATCTGCCATGCCCTGAGCAGTAATCATCATGCCGCCGGGTACCATGCGCTGAGCGATGCCAAAGCAGGCTGGTGGGATGACTACATCGGCCCTGGCAAGCCAATTGATACCAACCTTTTCCACGTCGTTTGCCTGAACAACCTTGGTGGTTGTCACGGCAGCACCGGGCCGCGCTCCACTAATCCTGCGACGGGCAAACCCTGGGGCAAAGACTTCCCCCCGCTTCGGGTTCGCGATTGGGTAACCAGTCAGGCCCGCCTGGCAGATGTGATGGGCATAGACCAATGGGCCGCGGTAATCGGCGGCAGCCTCGGCGGCATGACCGCCATGCGCTGGGCTGTCGAACTGCCGACTCGAGTACGTCACTGTGTGGTGATAGCCTCCGCGACTAAACTGACCGCACAAAATATTGCCTTCAACGAAATCGCCCGCCGCGCCATTCGTAGCGATAGCCAATTTTGTGATGGCGACTTCCTCGATCACCAAACCAATCCGCAGGATGGTCTGGCGCTGGCGCGTATGATCGGCCACGTCACCTATTTATCTGACGAACTGATGGGCGTGCGTTTCGGTCGCGAACTGCGCACCGGGACGTTCGAACGAGGACTGGAAGCGCCGGTTGAATTTCAGGTGGAAAGTTATTTGCGTTATCAGGGCGACCGCTTTGCTGAAAGCTTTGACGCCAACACCTACCTGCTAATGACCAAAGTACTCGACTATTTCGACCTCGCACGCGACTACAATGATGACCCGGTTCAGGCTTTCAGCAGAGCACAATGTAAATTCCTGGTCGTGTCATTTTCCAGCGACTGGCGCTTCGCGCCATCACGCTCAAGAGAGATAGTCGATGCCCTCGTCGCAGCAAACCGCGATGTGGTGTATACAGAGATAGAGTCGGCGATGGGCCACGATGCCTTTTTGTTACCCAATAAACGTTATGAGGCCATATTTCGTAGCTACATGCTGAACGTGGCGCAAGATAGCGCCGGACCCGAGGGAGGCCGCTGATGTTGCGTATAGATCTCGACATTTTGCAGCAATGGGTACCCGTCGCTGGCCGCGTACTCGACCTCGGTTGCGGTGACGGCATACTACTTAAGAGCCTCATGGATAACCGCCAGATTGAGGGTTACGGGCTGGAAATCGATGCCGACCAGATTACTGCGTGCATCGCTCGCGGCGTCAATGTTATCGAGAAAGACATCAACGAAGGCCTCGCCAACTTTCAGAACAAAAGCTTCGACACGGTAGTGATGACTTACTCACTGCAAGTATTGCGACGCCCTGATCTCGTCATTGATGAAATGTTGCGGGTGGGGAAAGAGTGCATCGTCACCTTCCCGAACTTTGGCAACATCCGCCCACGCACCTATTTGATGCTGCGCGGCCGCATGCCAGTCACCAAACAATTGTCCTACCAGTGGTACGATACCCCCAAT
>JBFJZC010000049.1:0-12981 GCA_041622295.1 Porticoccaceae bacterium | reverse complement strand
GATCACCGTCCGTAAAGGGGTTTACGAAATAACAGTGCCATTGCGAGTAGAGGCTGAAAATGCCAAGAATATCGTGCGACATTTAAGGGGTAATTTGTCCCTTGTAAGTCGGCAGATTTCGCGCGGCAAGTTGGCGGACTATGAAAAGCTTAAGGAAAACGTTAACGGCATGGTGGACAGTGTGCTGCGTTGCCCGGACGCCTTTACCTGGTTGGTTCGCTTGCGTGAAAAAGATCAACACACCCATGACCACAGTTTGCGGTCGGCGCTGTGGGCCGTGCAGTTTGCGCGCTTTATCGGTCTGGACAAAGAAGAGATCTCGGTGTTGTGTATGGGCGCTCTGCTTAAGGATATCGGTAAGATTAAGGTGTCCAACGCTGTGCTGAGAAAGCAAAATCGCAGTGAAGAGGAGGAGCAGGAGTACCGCAGTTATGTGCTACACGGCGTGGAAATGTTGCGCAATACCCGCCAGGTGGAGCCCCGCATAATATCAGTCGTGCGCTATCATGCTGAGCGGCATAATGGCCAGGGCTTTCCCGAAGGCGTATCAGGAACAAAAATACCGCTGTTAGCCAGAATCGCTGGTATTGCCACCACCTACGACATGATTAGCAACCCGCGTGAAACCAGTCAGCCGGTTGCGCCGTCCCGTGCAGTAAGCCTGCTCTACAATATGCGGGGCGAAGAGTTCCAGGAAGATCTGGTCGTTCAGTTTATCCAGTCCGTGGGTCTATACCCGACCGGCACGCTGGTCGAACTGACCACGGGTGATATCGGTGTTGTTGTTGAACAGCATCCCCGTTCACGGTTAACACCGCAGGTAGCCATCCTTGATCAGGGGGCCAGTGATCTGAATAAAGATATCTTTCTGGTGGATTTGAAAGACAATGACAAAACGCTCCGAATCCTCGCTCATCATCAGCGGGGGAATACGCAGAGTATTGACCGCGTTGCAATCGCTCGGGATCTGGAGCCGACCGGCTACGATGTCGATCTGACAAATGTGTCTACGTTGTTTATGGACGCAGATGTCGAGCAGAAAGGTGGCCTGTGGGCCAGCGTCAAGGCAAAATTTGGGATTAACGATCGCCCGGCGCAATAGATTCTGGATGAGCGGATCTGGCGCTATGCATGCGGGGCTGTTCCCTGATCGGCGAAATGCGCTATTACTTCACCCATTTTCAGGATGTGTCCGGGCTGCAGATTGCTGTCTATGCACGCCCCATTTGGTAGCAGGACGATTGCTGTTGAACCAAATTTAAAACGACCTATCTCGTCACCCTTCTCGAAGCTATACTCGTCACCGCTATGTTGTTCCTCATAGGCTTGCCCCGGGCGATAATTGCGCTGCCAGACAGTTTCAATGCCCGCTACCAGCATTGCGCCAACCATCACGACGACGAACGCTCCCCGCTCAGACTCAAAAAAACACACTAGCCGTTCATTGCGGGTAAACAAACCAGGTTGGTGCGCTGTCGTGGCATGGTTTACTGAAAACAACCTGCCTGGGATGTATCGTGAATAACTCAGTTTACCTGCTACAGGGATATGCACACGGTGGTAGTCTCGTGGTGAGAGGTAAATAGTGGCGAAAACGCCATCCGAAAACTGCTCGGCCATTGTTTCGTCGCCGAGCAAATCCGCGGTGCGATACTGATGTCCTTTCGCCTGTATTAGCTCACCAGCCGATATTTTTCCACACTGACTGATAGCGCCATCTGCTGGCGACACGATGGCAAGGGGAGCTCCCGCAATAGGCCGTGTTTCCGGTTTCAGAGCCCTGGTAAAAAAATCGTTAAAAGTGCTGTATGCCGTTATGTCAGTGCGCTCGGCAATACTCACGTCAACCTGATAGTGGCGGATAAATGCCCTGATAAGCAAGGTTTTCAACCAGCCGGTTCGGGTCTCGGCGAGTGGCGCCAGTAGTCTTGATAACAGGTGGTGGGGCAACAGGCGTTGCACGGCACAAAAAAGTGCTGCTTTACTAACAGTCATGTTATTAACGCTCGATGGGAGTATCTGGCAGATTGCCCCATTCTGACCAGGAGCCATGGTAGGCTTTGATTTGTGGGTAACCGAGTAATCTCGCGACCAGGTAGGTGAAACCCGAACGATGATGGCTATGGCAATGGGTGGCGATAATTTTATCCGGTGTTAAGCCCAGCGAGGTGAGGTAGCTGTCCGCATCTTGTCGTACTCGCAGGTTGCGATCTGCATCCATTAGCGAAGTCCATTCGCAGCGGATAGCGCCAGGGATATGCCCAGCCCTGGCCGCGAGAGATCTAACGCCGTCATACTCTTCCTCACTACGTGCATCCCAGATAACGAAATCCTCGTTACTCAGGTTACTCAGAACTTCTTCGACTTCCGCGACAGGTGATAGATCCAGGCTGACTTGATTGTCCGTGGCTGCAATATCCGGGATTTCATCAGTTACCGGAAAACCTTCATTCCGCCACGCTACCATGCCCCCGTTCAGATAGGACCAGCGCCGGTGGCCAATGACGTCAAGTGTCCAGATAAACCGTCCTGCCCAGCCGCCACCTTCGTCATCACAGACAACAACACGGCTTTGGGGTGTCAGGCCGAGCCGATTAACCAGCTGGCGGAGTCTTTCCTGGCTTATCAGCTTGCCAACAGCGGGGCGCAGCCCCGACATTATTTCTGCCGGCGAGACAAAAACCGCCCCAGGTATATGGTTATCCAGGTAGTGCTCTTCACGGCTCAGGTCGACAATGAGCAGATCCGCCTCGCCGAGATGTCGTTCCAACTGTTCAGGTTCCAGTAATAGAGGTAACACACTTGGCATACTCGAGTCCTGGCGGATAACGTCGGGCTATCCAGCTATTGAGGGGTCAGACTTTGGCGGATTTGAAGAAAGCTGTCCAGTCGAATACGGGATATTTCGCCGCGGGTGCAGGCTTCGCGAAGCGCGCAATCGGGTTCATTGAGGTGGTGGCAGTTACGAAAACGACATTGACCGAGGAATGGCCTGAACTCTATAAAGCCCCTGGCCAGAATATGCTGGTCGATGTGACCCAGTCCAAACTCTCGGATGCCCGGGGAGTCAATAATGCTGCCGCCGCCTGGTAACATGAACAAATCTGCCGTCGTCGTGGTATGTCGGCCTTTGGCCCTGGCGTCGGATAAGGCGCCGATTTTGGCAGATGCTGCCGGGCAGAGTGCATTGATTAGCGACGACTTGCCGACGCCGGACTGGCCGACAAATACGCTCATTTTGTCTTTCAGGCAGGCGGCTAGCGCGTCCATGGCCTGACCGGATTCAGCTGATACAGACAGCACTTCATAACCGATTCCGCGGTAGGGTTCGATGATATCGAGAACACTGTTTACGTGGTCGGCGTCCATATCCATTTTGTTAGCGACGATGATCGCCGTGATTTGATGATATTCACAGGCGACCAGGTAGCGATCAATCAACCCGGCGTAGGGCTCTGGCGTTGGCGCTACAACAATCAGTGCTGTATCAACATTAGCGACTACTGGCCGTATTTTGCCGCGGCCATCGGGCCGTTCAAGGAGACTTTTACGGGGCAATACGGCACAGATGACGCCGTGGGACTCGCCGTCTTGCCAGACCACTTTGTCGCCAGTTACCAGTGAGCTCAGGTGCGCGCGAAAGTGGCATCTGCGCAGACGGCTTTGCGGCGGCGCATCCGTCGGTAGTACGTCCGGCAGATCATCAGGCAGCACATCAGCCTGATTGCTGTAACGCGTCACCACGGTTCCGCGGCGTTCAGGGCCAAGCTGTCCGGAAGCGAGCAAGGTGTCGAGCAGGGTATCTTTGTTGGTTGTCGATGAAGAACGCGAGCGCTTATCTTCTATGCGTCTGCGCTGTTGCAAAGTAAGTTTCGACTTTGCCATACCTCGTGGCCCTGCGCCTGTGCGGACGGCGTAGCTTATAGCATAATGGTTGGCCGCGACACTGGCGCAGGGTCGGTTTGCAGGACACAAATTTTGATCCCATCCAGGGGGAGTTACCTTTTTTGTGGTGATGGCAAGGCGAAACTGATGCCAGGGCTGGCGCATATAGCGTTGATTCGACCGGGGGAGTTCCACACTTCTGCGTCGCTAATGCGGCAACCGCGATGACGTATCAACCGCCGGAGAATATAGGCTAATGGCACAGGCAACCGAGGATGACAAGTAAGATGGACGACCTTAACCTGATCTGGATTGACCTGGAAATGACCGGGCTTGATACCGTTAACGACACGATCATTGAAATTGCGACGTTGGTTACCGACAAGGACTTGAACACGCTTGCTGAAGGTCCAATTCTGGCCATTCATCAGTCAGATGAAGTGCTTGATAGCATGGATGAGTGGAATACCCGCCAGCACGGCCAGTCAGGATTAATTGATCGGGTGAGAAACAGCCAGGTAAGCGCAGCGCAGGCACAGCAACTGACCATTGATTTTCTGCGCGACTGGGTGCCCAGCGGGAAGTCACCCATGAGTGGCAATTCGATTTGTCAGGATCGCCGTTTTATGGCGCGGGAAATGCCAGAACTGGAGAGCTATTTTCATTACCGTAACCTGGATGTGAGTAGTATCAAGGAACTCATCGTGCGCTGGCGTCCTGAGTTGCTGAAGGGTTTTAACAAGAAAGGTAGTCACCTGGCGATGGATGATATTCACGATTCTATCGCCGAGCTGAAGTACTACCGCGAACACTTTATTGTGAAGTACTGATTGAAAATCACTTGCTAACCGATACTAAAGCACTGACTGTCGAATATTGATGAGTCTAGCACTGGCCTTTTTAGGTGGTCACGGAAATGTAGGTGGTCACGGAATTGCCAATCGGGCAATGCGGCCGCTTCTATCACTCAAAGAATTGTCGGTAGCCACTTCTGAGTAAGTATATGGACAACTGTTCTGTTAAATAAAGGGTAACAATGACCAAAAAAATTGTGCGTATTGGTGGGGCGGCTGGATACTGGGGTGACAGTTACGGCGGTGCTGCCCAGTTAGTGGACAAAGGCGATGTTGACTACCTGGTGTTTGACTATCTGGCCGAAGTCACCATGTCGATTCTGGCAAAGGCGCGTAGCCGTTCGGAAAACGCAGGTTATGCTACTGACTTTGTCTCGGGCATCCTCAAACCCCTGTTGCCGAAACTGGCGGCCAGGGGCATTCGTGTGGTGGCCAATGCGGGCGGGGTAAATCTCCGGGCCTGTCAGGCGGCTATTCAGAAACTCACCGAGGAAGCCGGTATCAGTCTGAAAATTGGTATCGTCGAGGGTGACAATTTACTGGATAGAGACGCAGAGTTTCGCGCCGCTGGTGCCACTGAAATGTTTACGGGGGCCGGGTTTCCGCCGCAAACGGCTAGCATCAATGCATACCTTGGAGCCTTTCCTGTCGCCGCCGCATTGGCGGCGGGCGCCGATATAGTGATCACCGGCCGGGTAGTGGACAGTGCGGTTACCCTTGGCCCGCTAATTCACGAATTTGGCTGGCGGCCTGATGACTACGATCGCCTGGCGGCAGGCACGCTGGCCGGTCATCTCATTGAATGCGGTTGTCAGGTCACTGGCGGCAATTTCACCGACTGGCAATTGGTTGCTGATCAATGGCATGACATGGGTTATCCCATTGCCGAATGCGCAGCCGATGGCAGTTTTGTCATCACCAAGGCCGAAGGCACCGGCGGGCTGGTGTCCTTGCATACCGTCGGCGAACAGATGCTCTACGAAATCGGTGATCCGCAGGCCTACATCGTGCCTGATGTAGTGTGCGATTTTGCCAGCGTAACAATGGAACAGCTCGCCGAGCATCGGGTGCGCGTCAGCGGCGCCAGGGGTTACCCACCGACGTCTACCTACAAGGTATGTTCGACTTATCCTGACGGCCATCGCGCCACCTGTCTGCAAACCATCACCGGCTTTGACGCTGAAGCCAAAGCCCAGCAGATGGGTGAGTCGATTCTCGCGCGGTGCAGTCGTATGCTTGCCGAGCACGGTTGGGCCGATTTTCGCAAGACTCAAATTGATCTGCTCGGCGCCAATACGCTGTGGAATCCAGCCGAAGTTAAAAGACAGACGCCGAGCAGCGAAGTGGTACTCAGTATTTCGGCCTATCATGACTCTCCAGAGGCCGTAGACCTGTTTTCCCGTGAAACCATGGGTTGTGCGCTTAGCATGGCAGCTGGTCGCTGCGGCGCTGGTGCCACCGGACGGCCCAGAGTCTCGCCCGTCGTGTGCCTGTTTTCTTTTTTGCTGGATAAAAATTCGGTGCCGGTAAGTGTTGCCGTTGACGGCCACAAGATAGAACTGCCGGACACCAGCGTCAAACCTGTTTTTGCTGATCAGATGAAAGCGACACTGCCGCCACTGCCTGTTCAGGAGGCCGACGAGGGCTTTGTCGAGATGGTGCCCTTGCTAAAGCTGGCTGTTGCGCGCAGTGGCGACAAGGGTGAAGACGCCAATATCGGCGTTATAGCGAGAAAACCTGAGTATTTGCCCTATATAATGGCCGCCCTCACGCCGCAACGGGTCGCAGAATGGTTCTCTCACGTACTGGCGGGAGACGTCATTCGATACGAACTGCCGGGCATCAACGCGCTGAATTTTGTGCTTAAAAATGCGCTCGGCGAAGGTGGTGTCGCGTCGCTTAATATCGACGTGCAGGGTAAAACTTATGGCCAACAGATATTGGCGATGCCAGTCGCTATTCCCGGTGAGCTTAGCTAGAACTTAGCTAGCAAAAGGTTGTACCTCGAAGTCAGCGCCCAGAACGCGGATACGAACCAGACAGGAGAAAATAATGATCGTCGACCCCATTATTCCACAGCAAAGAATAGACGCCATGCGCAGTGCCGGCTGGTGGCGCGACGAGAACCTGCTGGACTATTTTGATGCCGCGCTGGCGACCTGCCCTGATGAGGTGGCCATCGTCGATTTCCGTACCGAAACCGGCGAGAAAATCATCATGACCTACCGCGAGCTGGGCGAAAAAGCCAGCCGCATCGCTGTCGGCCTCGCCCATTACGGCATTCAGAAACTGGACGTGGTGTCCTTTCAGCTGCCCAACTGGTGGCAGTTTGTGGCGATCAACCTGGCGTGTTTACGTATTGGTGCCGTCAGCAACCCGTTGATGCCGATTTTCCGCGAGCGCGAATTGTCCTTCATGGTCGATTTCGCCGAATCAAAAGTACTTATCGTACCTAAATTGTTTCGCGGTTTTGACCATGAAGCCATGATTGACGGCATGCGTGACCAGTTGCCTCATTTACAGCATCTGTTCGCGGTGGGCGGTGCGGGTGATACCAGTTTCGAGGATCACCTGCTTAATCATGCACTGGCTGACGATGCTGATGCGCTGTTTCGTGAGCGTCAGCTCGATCCGCTCGACGTCATCCTGCTTATGTATACCTCGGGTACCACCGGCATGCCCAAAGGTGTCATGCACTGCGCCAACACGTTTGTCTACAACGTTCATGAAATGACCAAACGTTGTGCACTGAGCAAGAACGACAATATTTTAATGGGCTCACCGCTAGCGCATTTGACCGGTTTTATGTACGGCATGTGGATGCCGATGATGCTGAAGACCAAAATGGTTTTGCTTGACGTCTGGAACGTCAACACCGGCTGGCAACTTATTGCTGACGAGCAGGTCTCTTTTGCCATGGGCGCTACCCCGTTTCTCGCCGACCTTACCCAGTCCGACCGGGTCGAGACGTGTAACTCGCCGCGCTTTCGCCTGTTTGTTTGCGGTGGTGCCCCCATACCTCGTGTATTGGCGGAAACCGCGGCCGAGAAACTCGACATTAGCTTAATGGCGGTGTGGGGTATGAGCGAATGCGGTGCGGTCACTACCACCAAACTCGATGACCCCAAAGACAAACTGTTTGGCACCGATGGCGTTGCCGTGCCCGGTTGTGAGGTAAAGGTCGTCGACCAGAACCGACAGCCTGTGCCGACCGGGGTAGAAGGCAACTTGCTGGAGCGCGGCCCCGCCACGTTCATTGGTTATTTAAAGCGCCCCGAGGCTTACGACGTGGATGCCGATGGTTTCTTTGATACAGGCGATCTTGCCACCATGGATGAAGATGGTTATATCCGCATCACCGGTCGTTCGAAAGATATTATTATTCGCGGCGGCGAAAATATTCCCATTGTTGAGGTTGAAAACCTCATGTACAAACACCCGGACGTCGTTGACTGCGCGGTGGTCGCCATGCCGGACGATCGGCTCGGCGAACTCGGTTGCTGTTTTGTCACGCTCAAGGACGGCGCGACCATGACGTTCAATGACATGATTGCGTTCCTCAAAGCCAATAAACTGGCAAAAAACTATCTGCCAGAGCACCTTGAGGTGCTCAGTGATATGCCGCGTACCGCCAGTGGCAAGATACAGAAATTTCAATTGCGGGAAGTCGCAAAAACCGTTCGTAGCAGTTAATACCAGCCGTAATAGCTAACACCGCAGGAGAATCATATGACCATGCCCTGGTTATCAGAAGACGATTTGTTTATTAAAGAAACAGCCGAAAGGTTCGCCCGTGAGCGGCTGAAAGATGGCTATCAGGCTCGGGGCACGCAGCATCGCCTTGATCGCAAGCTGTTGCGTGAAATGGGGGCGCTGGGACTGATCGCGCCGACCCTGGGTGAAGCCTATGGCGGTATCGGCGCACCCTGCCTGGTGTCGGGTGTGATTTGCGAAGCCATCGCCTATGCGGACCTGAGCATGAGCTACATGTGCATGACCACGCCACTGATCGGCGGGGTGATCGAAAAATACGGCAACGAAGCCATGAAAGAAGATGTGCTGCCGAAAATGGCTGCCGGTGAACTCATTGTGCAATTAGGTCTGACCGAACCCCGTGGCGGTTCCGACGCCGCAAACCTCATCGTCAAAGCCGAAAAGAAGGGCGACAAGTACGTGATTAACGGCGAGAAAACGTCCATCAGCTATGGTGATCAGGCTGAAATGATGTTGTTATTTGCGCGTACTGATCAAAATAAACCCGGGGCTCACGGTGTATCTGCGTTTTTAGCGCCGCTGGATTTACCCGGCGTCACCTGCACGCACTTTGATGATATCGGCACTCGGCCCGTGGGTCGTGGTCAGGTATTTTTTGACGATGTCGAAATCCCGGAAAGCGCATTGCTTGGCAATGAAGGCGAGGGTTTTACCAAGGTCATGGAAGGTTTCGATCTCAGCCGTATGCTCATTGCTCTGCAGTGCCTGGGTACTGCCCAGGCCTCGGTGGATGAAACCTGGCAATATATTCAGGATAGGGAGGCCTTCGGTCGACCTTTGGCCAAGTTTCAGGGTACGACTTTCCCCCTGGCCGAACACGAGGGCAAGATGGCCGCAGTGCGGGCGCTCTGCCATCAGGGTCTGATGATGCGCGACAAAGGTCTGCCTCACACCAGCGAAGCCGCGATGGTGAAATGGATGGGTCCGAAGCTGGCCACCGACGTGATTCAAAATTGCATCCTGCTCAATGGTCACTACGGCTATACCACCGACATGCCCCACCACCAGCGCATGATGGATGTCATGGGTCTGCAAATCGGTGACGGCACCGCGCAAATCATGAAAACCATTATTACCCGGGAAAAAATTGGCTCGATTGGCGTGGCGTATAAATAGGTGCAGCGTACAAATAGTGGGTGCCCAATAGTTGGCCGCTAGTGCGTAGGTCTTAAGGAAAGTGCCCAGCACGTGAAGCGCGGTGCTGGGCAGCCTTTCTAACTAGCTGGCCCAAATAGCTGGGCTTAAACAGCAGTGTCTAAACAGCAGCGCCTAAACAGATAGCCCCAGCATCTCTGCAGCTTCAGCTGGAGTGGCGACTTCGCGGCCCAGTCGCTGCGCCAGTTCCCCGACATGGCTTACCACATCAGCATTGGTTGGCACGCCGAGTTCAAGGTAAGGCCAGTCGCCGAGTCCAATGGAGACATGCCCGCCCTCGCGAATAATCTTTGGTGTCAACGCTAATAAATCCCCGCCATGGTTCATCGCCGTCCAGTGAATATTCCGATCTTTGGGGATAAATAGGGTGTGGGCATCCAGACCCTGCTCGGTGCCGGGATGGGCTGATGGTAAGTCGTCGCCGGTCATAATCAGGCAGGCGAATGCGGGCTCGGCAATGGCGCCCATATCCATAAACGCCAGAAACTGCCGGGTAAAACCCACATTCCACAACGACGCATAGGGTCTGACCGGCGTCGCCTGCAACTGTTCGGCAAAATGCAGCAAGGTTTTGGTGGTGTTCATGTACACCGCCTCGTCACTGCGGAAGGATTTTGCGACAGCGTTATAGGCATCAATATTGGTGGTGCCCATATCGAGGGGCGCGAAGTGGGGCCGGGTTGCGGGGTCTTTAGCGAGTTCCAAAATCGGCTGAATTCGTTGGGCGGCATCGCCGTCATTGGCAAAAGCACCCAGCGTTGGGTGAATCAAAATATCGCTGCGGGCTTTTATGCGGCGAATAATATCGGCATAAACCGCGACACCGTGTTCCGGGCCGCCATCTTCACTGCGGGCATGGAAATGCACGATCGACGCCCCTGCCTCCCGACACTGAGTGGCCGCCTCAGCGATTTCCTCCGGTGACCAGGGTACATGGGGGTTGTGCCCCCGCCCCGCGTATTCATTGATACGGGCTTCGATAATGAGCTTATTCATGCCGGTCCCCTCTGTTTCATGGATGCGTACGTTTAATCCGCGGCCTCAGGCCAGATAAGATACGTGGTGTGGAAAGAAAGATAAATGTCTTTTCCCTGGTGAGCCGCAGCGGGGCGACGGCCTCACCAAACCCTGGAACAAATACCTCCCAACGTGCGCATCACCCGCGCAGCTGAACCATAGCTTACTTGCGCCAGGTTGATGTACTCGGCTTTTGGTTACCCGAAGGGTGGCAGAGAGAGGTGAGGCTGGCAATTTTACGTTTTTGTCACACTCACTATATGGGCGGGTGTGGCGAAGCTGACGCTACCGTCGTCGTTGGTAAACCCTTGCAGGGCACTGTCAGCGTGTTCCAGCAGACGTTCAAATTGACTGTCGCTGAGCACGTCGGCCAGCGTCCAGCCCTTTATGTCGGTGTACATCCAGTCGTGTACCGAGCTGAACCGAGCCATGGCCGACGGGGTAGTGACAGTAAACTCACCTATATTGGCGCTGGTAAACAGGGTTGCAAGCGCCTCGATATCGCCAAGGGCGTAGGGTGCGCGCATTTCCTTTGCAACGTCGTTGCCAAATAGATCTTGTAAAAGCTGACAGACTGCCAAATAGCCCGGTGTGTTTTCCAGAGCACCCCATACGGCGATGACGAGCTGGCCGCCCGCACGTAATACACGGTACATCTCGCTGATCGCCGTTGTCCTGTCATTGAAAAACATCAACCCGAACTGGCAAAATACCGCATCAAAGCGATGACTTTCAAACGGCAATTGTTCGGCGGCTGCTTGTTGCCAATTGATGTTGGGTGCCTGGCGTTTGGCGACAGCCAGCATGCCCACGTTGATATCGACGCCAGTCACCAGATCAGGCTTACCCACCTGAGTTGCGAGATATCGCGCTAATACCCCAGTGCCGCAGGCCACATCGAGTACATTAGCTCCGGTCGTGATGGCAGTTGTAGCCACCAGTTTCTGGGGCCATGCCTGAAAAAGTGCGGGCACGAAGAACGCTTCGTAGATATCGGCGGCGTCCTCAACAACCTGGCCTTTTTTGTCATCCCTTGTCATTGTTCCACCCTCATGCATTGCATTGACCTTGCTATGCTAGAGCTGGCCAGCAGGCTTGTGCTAGTACAATATTTGTACTCAACGAACGAGGCGTCGCCATTACGGCTCGGCGGCGCGGCAAGTTGATTCTTTGCGTGTTTAAAGGAGCAAGGGGATGGCGATGAGTTACGGGCAGTTTTGCCCAGTGGCAACCGCAGCCGAGATTGTCTGCGAGAGATGGAACGCGCTGATTATAAGAGAGCTGGTGTGCGGCTGTGAAACCTTCAACGACATTCGCATGGGTGTCACCCGTATTTCGCCGACATTATTGTCCGCCAGATTAAAATCGCTTGAGCGCGCTGGTGTTCTTCGCCGCGAGCAGTCTGGCCGGAACGTCACATATAAACTGACAACAGCCGGAGAAGACTTGCGGCCCGTTATTACCGCGCTGGGTGTCTGGGGGCAGCGCTGGGCAAGAAGCGACATGTCCCGGCGACATCTCGATCCCGGCTATTTGATGTGGGATATTCGTCGGCGTATAGATATCGGCCGCTTCCCCGATAAACGGGTCGTGCTCAAATTTGAGTTTAGCGACTATGCTGCCAGGCAGCGCTTTTGGTGGTTGGTGGTAAACAGAGGGGAGGTCGATTTATGCCGTACCGACCCCGGTTACGAAATCAGCCTGTTCGTCACCAGCCGCCTACGGGTGCTAACGGAAATATGGATGGGTGACATCTCTCTACGGCGCGCATTGCGAGATAAACTTGTGCAAGTCAGCGGCGACGCCGCCCTTAAAAAAACCATGAAGTCGTGGTTTACCCTGAGTGTGGTGGCAGATATTAAACGGGGCCGAGCCTGAAGAATAAGAGGGCCACTTTGCTCTGGTCGCTGTTACGTTCAGGGCAGATTAAACCGGCCAGTTGGCGCTCATTTTCCCCATATTTCTGGTGGTCGACAAAATATCTTGGAACCGTTTAAGCCAGGTAAGGTGGTAGTGGGCAGTCCAGTACATCACCGATTGCCCGCATAAGCTCCATCTCAGTGGCTGAATAGTGCTGATCCTGAGTGATCACTGCCAGGCAGGCTTTTAGCAGGCGAGGTTTTATAAGCGGTTTTAACAGGGCCAGGTTATCGACAGCGGTATTGAGATTATCGACGCTGAGCTGATCACGAGACAATAACACCAGGTTGTTAAAATTGAGTTCCTTTGCCGCCATGGCGAGGGCAGCTTCGATGGTGGATGCATCCTTCACACAGGTATGAGCCAACATGCTCAT